>JAKPZB010000030.1 GCA_029560215.1 Methanobacteriota archaeon
CGGCATCCTCATAACCTTCCGCAGGCACCCGGGCAGGAGCGACGAGGAGGTGGACCGGCACATGCACCGCATCGGGCACATCATGGCGCGGATGTTCCTTCTGGCTATCAACTCCACAAACGAGGACGTCTTCTCCTGAACGCCGCGTCCTGGTTGAACCTAGGAGCACACCTCCCGAAGCGCGCAGTCCTGGTATGCGTGGTAGAGCCGGTGGCAGAAGGCGTCCCACCTGCTGCACACGTCCATGGTCGCATCGTCCATGGTGAACAGGCTCGGCCAGGCCACGAGCTCCTGCATCTCGGCGCCGAGGTCACCGGCGAGCTTCCCATCGGCCCCGGCAAGGATGTCCCTGACGAAGTCCCCGGCCCCGTACCAGCTCCCTGCACGCTGGAAGTCCCGGTGGATCTGGGTCAGCAGCACGTTCCGGGGCCCTTCCCACAGCTCGTTGATGGCCGAGTCTCTGAAGAGCCTCGGCAGGCAGGAGAAGTCCTCCATGATGCCGTGGCCGCCGAAGACCGACATGGCCATGCGGATGATGTCCGTGCTGTCCCAGCTGGCAGCGATCTTCTGGAGCATGATGAGCTCGCGCACGGCAAAGCGCCTCCTCCTCATCTCAGGGCCCTCGTCGGTGAGCAGGCCGCCCTTGAGCCCGCCCTCGAGCTGCAGGAAATCACGGTAGAGCCGGAAGGCCGCGGCGGTGGTCCTCCTGGCCGAGGTGTCCATGGAGCGGAGCTGGTTCGCCAGCATGGGGAACTCGGAGATCTTCACGCCGAAGGCCTCCCGGAACGTGGCGTAGCGCTTCGCCTCGCGCACGGCCCGGGTCATGAAGGCGGCGGCGGACAGGCCCACGGTGAGCCGCGAGTACGTCAGCACGATGCCCACCACGTTGGCCACACCCCGGTCCAGGGGTCCCAGGGGATAGGCCACCGCCCCGTCGAAGGTGATCTCGGCCGTGGTGAGCTCGCTCGTGCCCATCTTCCACTTGATGCGGTCGATGGTGTAGCCGTTCCTGATCTCCCGTGCCCTGTTGCCGGGCAGCCAGGAGGGCACCACGAAGAGCGCGACCTTCTCCGAGCCCGCGGGCTTGGCCGTGACCACGGCATAGTCCGCGTGGGTGGCCGAGCAGAAGAACTTCGTGCCGTAGAGCCTCCAGGTGCCGTCCTGTTCGAGAGCCTCCAGCACGTTGGACGGCACGTCGGAGCCCCCCTGGATCTCGGAGAGGTACTGGGCGCCGATGGCGAATTCTCCGTCGATGCCCTCCCTGCAGTGCTCGAGGATCCGCCGGGTCTCCGGGGTGTCCGCGAACCTGTCCAGCAGTGCCACGAGACCCTCGGTGCAGGTCACCGGGCAGGCGATGCAGGCCTCGCCGTTCTGGTAGATGAGGAACATCTTGGCGAGCCTGAGCCACGGGCTTGTCCTCTTTGAGAACAGGGCCTCGGAAAAGACCTCCTTCTCCATGATCTCGGTCTGGGCCGGGCGGACGATCCGGTCGATGCGGTGGTTGTGGCCGTCGTAGTGCATGACCGAGGGTCTCTTCTCGGGCCAGGCGATGGCCTCGGAGAAGTCCTTCCAGCGGAACGAGACCTTCGGTGACATCCGGCTCAGCTCTTCGTGAACCGCAGGCCATGCAGGTCCGGAAAAATATTTCACCACCTTCTGGAAGAACTCGTCGTCGCGGTAGTAGTCGAATCCGTTCCTCCACGCGAGGTACTCGTCGAACGCATAGGGGTTGTTACGGTCGGGTAAGGACATTGCGGGACCTCCATGACTCGTCGTGAGGCATCGACTATAGGACAGGAGGGCAGAAATGTAAACAGTGTTTAAACCAATGAAACATACGGCAGGCCCCTACGTGGTCGGCCCCTGGAGCCAGGCGATGAGCTCATCCCGTTCGTTTCCAGGAAGCTGCACGGGGTAGGCCGTATCCATGGAGGCCGACGTGCCGACTGCTTCGAGCCACCGGTCCTGGGCAGGGATGATGAGCTGGAGCACCGTCTGGTCGGTCATGCCGAGTCGCTTGGCGAGCTCGACCTGGCCCATGAACAAGGGCTTTTCGGCAAGGCCGGTGACGAGGTAGCTGAACAGGCTTGAACGGACCACGGTGACGTCACTCCCCCTGATCGTGCCTTTCCACGCACGGGCATACCCGGCGCCCGATTCCACGGTGGACCGCAGGTCCTCGAAGGCCTTACCCGTTGTGGTGGAGCAGAGGTCCATGACCTCGGCCCTGGTGAAGTTCCGGTACCTGTAGTTCACCTGCCGGTACGGCCTCACCTGGAACATGACCTTGTCGTATCCCCGAAGGATCTGGAGCGACGGCCTCTTGCCGATCTCCAGGTGGTGGCCGTTCACCCTGACGCCCTTGACGTGGGCCGTGCGCGAGTCCATGAATTCCAGCAGCCCCCGGGGTGTCTGCACCTCGGTGTAGGTGAAGGGGAACATCCCGCTGGACGATGCGACCCTGAGCATGAGGTACACGACCAAGGCCATGCCGACCAGCACCAGCGCCACGTTCAGGGCGGCCCTCCTCTCAGCCATCCCCGCCCCCCTGCCCTGTCGCGAGCTCCCTGATGACCCGGGCAAGCCCCGGGTCCCTGATCTTGTCGATGTCAGCCGGGTCGATGGAGGGCCTGCGGACAGGAGGGACTGTCCTCTTCCTCGGTGCTGCCCTGCGCGCCATGCCGAACCTGCCCTCGACCGAGTGGACCCTGACCTTCACGATCTTCCGGACCTGCTCCTCGATGGCCCCGGAGAGCAGTCCCACCTGCTGGGCCCACGCCGGTGAGTCGCACAGGACGTGCAGGACCCTGTTCCTGATGAGGACCGGCTCGGTGTGCGAGGCCAGCACCTCGCCGGCGATCTCGGCCCATTTGCTGCGGATCTTCATGACCTGGCCGATCTGCCTATTCTGGCCCGCCAGCACGTCTCCTATCCTGCGCATGCTGCAATGATCGGGGAAGGGGAATGAATTGTCAAGGTGTTCGGCACGAGGGGATGCACATCATTCATTGGTTGTTGTCTTTCAATTGACCTGCCCGAGTTCGTCGACTTCCCGATATTTTCCGGGATGTCGACGAATCCGGGCAGGCTGAGACGCCAACAAACCAGCAATGACTGCCGCATGGAATGGTTCCCCACCGATCTCCTTTTCAAGGGGAGGAAACATCTCCGATTTCATCGAGCACTGCCAGAAATGCCTTCATGTCATCTGGCATGTCGCAGGTGAATTCCATGTATTCACCTGTGTCCGGGTGCCTGATCCCGAGTGTGGCGGCATGGAGCATCTGCCTTCCCAGCCCCTTCACGTACATCCTGAGCCTGGTGTCCGCAACGCTACCGGCACGCCTCCTGCCGCCGTAGACCGGGTCCCCTGCCACGGGGTGGCCGGCGTCGGACAGGTGGACCCTGATCTGGTGGGTCCTGCCGGTCTCCAGCCTCAGGCGCAGCAGGGAAAACTCCTGCCACTCGGCGAGGACCTCCCAGTGGGTCACGGCCCTCCTCCCCTGCCCGGAGCGGCTGGTCATGCGCGTGCGGTCCTTCGGGTTCCTCTGCATGAAGGTCTCGATGGTGCCTGTCTTCTTGGGCATGCGGCCGTAGCACACGGCCAGGTATTCCCGCCGGTGCGCGTGGGCCTTGAAGGCCGCGGACAGCGCCGCATGGGCCTGGCCGGTCCTCGCCACGACCATGACCCCGGAGGTCAGCTTGTCCAGGCGGTGGACTATGCCGGGCCTGCCCGGGTCCCCCACGGTGCCGATCTCGGGGTACCTCGCCAGCAGCGCGTTGACCAGGGTGTCGGTGCCGGTTCCCGCCCCGGGGTGCACAACCATGCCTGGGGGCTTGTTGACGACCACGAACCAGGGGTCCTCGTGGACGATGTCCAGGGCGGTCTCGGTGGCCGGGAGTACCCCTGCCTCTTCCTCCTCTTCCCATGCACCGGATACGTGCATGCCCGGCTTGAGCCTGAAGGAAGGCCTCTTCCTGGCGCCGTCCACCAGCACGCGGCCCTGCCCGATGAGGCGGGCCGCATGGGACCGGCTGAGGCTCAGGTGCTGGGACACGAACACGTCGAGCCTGCTCGCCGTGTCCCGGCCGGCAACGAGGTCTATCTTCTCTTCCATGGCAGGAGGGACATGACGCGGTCTACCTTCAGGGCCCGTTTCAGGGCCGGCATGACCGCGTGAGCCGCCCGGTAGCCGCCGGTGATGTAGGTGTCCACGTCCTCGAACTCGGACCAGTCGGCGTCCCCCACCTCGGGGTGGATCACGAAGTCCGCGTCCCGGACACGCAGGGTGTTCATGAGGAGCCTCGACACGTCGCCGGCCCGCATGAGGATGTCC
>JAKPZB010000053.1 GCA_029560215.1 Methanobacteriota archaeon
ACGGCCGCCTTCATCGGGCTGATGCTTCCCCCGCTCATCAACATCCTGAGCCGGGTCAGGGTGGTCGGCCTGATGCTTATCCGGGGGGTCATGGAGGGGGGGCACTTCGAGGCCGGGGCGGAGGGAAGGCTGTTCCGGTCCTTCGTGGACCTGATCATTTCCATCATCGGCATCGTGCTGTTCTTCCTGTTCATCCCCATAGCGCCGCAGGTGGAGGGGTTCCCGGTGCTGCTGGTCTTCGGCGTGGCGGTCGGCCTGGTGATCGCCTACCTGCTCTGGGACGCCAACAAGAGCGCCTACGACCGGATGTGCCACATCCTTACTGACCGCTTGCACGAGGAGTGAGCATTTTCACCGAGCCCAATCGAATGTTTATTTAAGCCAAGTTCTCTAATCCCCTCCGGATGAGGATAGCTCATATCGCCGACACTCACGTCGGCTTCTCCGCCTACCGCCGATCTGACCCCCAGACGGGGATGAACCAGCGGGAGGTGGACATATACCAGGCGTTCCAACGCATGGTCGATTCGCTAATTTCCAAGCATCCGGACGTCGTGCTGCACTTGGGCGACCTGTTCGATTCCGTCCGCCCTTCGAACCGGGCTCTGTCGGTGGTGCTGGAGCAGTTGCTGAGATTGTCCGAGGAGAATATTCCGGTGGTGCTGATCGCCGGCAATCACTCGACCCCTCGCCTCAAGGAGACCGGGAGCGTCTTCCGACTGTTCGAGCACATCAAGGGCGTTTCCGCCTTCTACACCCCGGGCATGCACCGCCTGGAACTTGGCGACCTCACCGTCACCGCCTTCCCCCATCAGGACAAGGAATCGATGGTGGAGGCGCTGCAGGGCTGGAAGCGGGGGCGCGGCCGTTACGAGGTGGGCATGCTGCACGCCGGCATACAAGGCCTGACGCGTTACAGCATGGGCGAAGCGAACGAGCTCAACCTGCCCTCCTCGCTCCTCAACCTGGAGGCGGACTACATCGCCCTGGGACATTTCCACGACCGGGAGCAGATCACCGAGAACGCCTGGTATTCCGGTTCGTCGGAACGGCTATCCTTCGCCGAGGCCGGTCAGGATAAGGGATATATGCTGGTCGATCTGGAGCGCGATCGGAAGGATTTCGTCAAGCTCCGGTCCAGGCCGATGTATTCCCTGGGGCCGTTCAAGGCCAAGGGGAAGGAGGCCGGCGCCCTGCAGGACGAGCTGGCGGCCGCCCTGGCCTCGGTGCCCATGGAGGGCAGCATGGTCCGCCTGGTGGTGGACGATGTCCCCGCGGCTCTGTATCGCAGCCTGGACCTCAACGCCCTGCGAGCGATGGCCGACAAGGCGGTGCACCTCGAGCTGAAGTTCGAGATAGTGCAGGGAACGGACGCGGTGCAATGGCGCACCACCACCTTCGGCTCCCTGGACCAGGAGTTCCAATCATACCTATCGCAGGTGCCCGTGGAGGGCGTGGACAAGGACGAGCTGCGCCGCCGCGGCCTCCAATATCTGGAAAAGGAGGACGGGGAATGAGGTTGCGCTACCTGGAACTGCGCAATTACCGCAAGTTCCGCGATGCCCGCATCGAGTTCCCGGACGGCGTGGTGGCCATCGTCGGAAATAACGGCACCGGCAAGACCACCATCCTGGAGGCGGTCACCTGGGCGCTTTTCGGCAACGCCTCTTCGGTGGTCAGGGACAACAAGGAAGGGGTGGTCAGCTTCGGGTCGCCGCCGGGCGAGGAGTGCTCGGTGGTGCTGGAGTTCGACCTCGGCGAGGACTCGTACCGCCTGGCCCGCAACATGAAGGTCAAGAGCCTCAAGACCGACGCCTCCCTGGAGGTGAACGGCAAGCTGCTGGCCACCGGGGACACCGAGGTCACCAAGGCCATCGTCTCCAGGCTGGGGATGGACCATCAGGCCTTCTTCGTCTCCGTGTTCACCAAG
>JAKPZB010000058.1 GCA_029560215.1 Methanobacteriota archaeon
TCATTTCCGTCTGGACGCCGAAGCGCTTCAGAACCTCCAGGGCCTTGCGGCCTACCTCCGCGTCGCTCTTGCTCCCGAGAATGATGAGAACCGAAGCCATTGGGTCACTGACAGAGTTCAAATAAAAAAGGATTTGCCTCCGGAGGAGGCAAAGGAGGGGGAGTTAAGGCGTTTTCAGCTCTTCATGATGGCCAGCAGGAACGCGCCGACCGCCACCAGGGCGCCGATCAGGGCGGCCAGGATGTTGACGAAGGCGACCCATATCACTTCGGATATGTCGACCTCGACACCGGCCATATCAGCGTATCCGAGGTAACCCCAAACAACGCCCACAATCAAACCGATAACCAACAAGACGACACCTATCATCCTGCTCTTGCCGCTTCCGAAGTAGGCCGTGAAGGCTCCAGCCAGTATCATTACCAGGCTGAAGGTCAGCAGGAGCACCGTGAGGAATTCCATCAGATCCATTCTTGATCACCTTTCGTTGATATTCTTCCTAGGATCGGTGTCGATGACCAGTTGGCGGCGTCCCCGACCTCCTGGCCGAGCGTGTCGCGGCATGAGGGGACGGAGCGCACCCTGCGCCATTCGTTCACCTAGGGCGTCCTACAGGTTTTTTCACTTATTATAATTTTGCTCCGAATGCACGCATCCATGAAGGATGTCCAGACATCATTATCGAAGCAGGGACCTCGCCCTCTCCTCTATCATCCCCCAATCAGGGATGGCGGTCAGGGAGCCCGGCGCGGACACCGCGAAGGAGGCGGCGGCGCAGCCCAAGGCCCCGCATTCCATCCAGCTCTTGCCCCGGTACAGTCCGGCATAGAAGCCGGCCCGGAAGGCGTCCCCGGCCCCGGTGGGATCGACCATCTCGACCTTGGCCGCCGGAACCTCGAGCGTCTCGTTCCTGCCGTAGATCCGGGCCCCTTGGCCGCCGAGGGTGTTCACGATGACCTGCATGCCCCGGTAGGCGTCCAGAAGCTCCTCCGGGCTCTGCTTTCCCGCGTACCTCAGGGCGGTGGCCAGCTCGCTGCGGTTGCAGAACAGCATGTCCGTGTACCCCAGGGCCTTCTGGAAACGTTCGGCGTCCCACACGTGGTGGATCTCCTGGGCCGGGTCCAGGCCTCGCCTCTTGCGCAGCAGGTATGGCTGGGCCAGCAGCTTCAGGTAGTAATCGGGGGAACCGGTCATCAGATGTATCGCCAGCGCCTCCTTGGCCCCCTTGACCTTGAGGGGATAGGAGCCCATGTCGGCCATGGCCCCCTGGAAGACGTAGGCCACCTGGTCCTCCCTCTCGTCCGTGGCGATCCAGACCGTGGGGGTCTCCTTGCCGTCCACCTCCACCAGCTCGTCAAGGATCACCCCCTTTGACTCCATCAGGCCCCGGAACTCCGGGGGAAGGTCCTTCCCGACGTAGGAGACCAGGGCGGTGGGCACCCCCAGGGCGGAGGCCATGGTCGCCACGTTGGCGCCGGTGCCTCCGAAGTAGCTTTTCTTGCTGAGGACGTTGGAGGAGGTGTTCCGCTCCGGCAGCTCCTTCAGCGCGAGCAGGTGGTCGATGTTGGTGTGTCCGTAAACGCACAGGAAGGGCCTCACTGGGTGCCCTCCTGCCAATCGCTCAGGTATTTCACCTGCTCCGGGGTGAGCGCGTCTATCGACAGCCCCATGGTGCGGAGCTTGATGCGGGCGACCAGGTCGTCCATCTCCGCCGGGACCGGATACACCTTGGGCTCCATCCGGGCGTGGTTGCGCACCAGGTGCTCCAGTGCTAGCGCCTGGATGGAGAAGCTCATGTCCATGATCTCCACCGGGTGCCCCTGCCCCGCGGCCAGGTTCATCAGGCGGCCCTCGGCCACCAGGTACACCTTGCGCCCGTCCCGGAGGTCGTAGCGGTCCACGTGCTCCCGCACCCTTTCCTTGTGGGAGGACATGGCCTCCAGGGCCTTCTTGGACACCTCGTTGTCGAAGTGCCCGGAGTTGCCGAGCACGCAGCCGTCCTTCATGGTCCGGAAATGCTCCTCCCGAACCACGTCCTTGCAGCCGGTCACGGAGATTATGATGTCCGCCTGGCGGGCGGCTTCGGCCATGGGCATGACCTGGAAGCCGTCCAGGCGGGCCTCGATGGCCCGGATCGGGTCCACCTCGGTGACGATGACGATGGCCCCCATCCCCTTGGCCCGCATGGCCACCCCGCGCCCGCACCAGCCGTAACCGGCCACCACCAGCGTCTTTCCGGCGACCAGCAGGTTGGTGGCGTTCATGAACCCGTCGAAGGTGCTCTGCCCCGTTCCGTATCGGTTGTCGAAGAGGTACTTCATCTTGGCGTCGTTGACCGCCATGACCGGGAACCTGAGCTTGCCCTCGCCGGCCATGGCCTTCAGGCGGATCACCCCGGTGGTGGTCTCCTCGTTGCCCCCCTTGACCTCGTCCAGTTGCTCCCGTCGGGAGGTGTGTAGCATGGTGATCAGGTCCGCCCCGTCGTCGATGACGAACTCGGGGCGCATGTCCAGCACGGAGTTCAGGTTCTCGTAGTATTCCTGGTTGCTCTCGCCCTTCTTGGCGAAGACCTCGATGCCCCGCTCTTCCCTGAGCGCCAGAGCGACGGAGTCGTCGGTGGACAGGGGGTTGCAGCTGGCCAGCCTTACCTTCGCCCCCGCCCTGGCCAACGTTACGGCCAGCATTCCGGTCTTGGCCTCCACGTGCAGGGCCATGCCCACCTTGACGCCCTTGAGGGAGCCTTCCTGGCGCATCCTTTCTCCCACCTCACTGATCACCGACATGTGAGCCTCCGCCCAGCCCAGGCGGCGCGAGCCCTTCAACAGCAGTTCCTTGTCCATGTTCATCGCTCCGATCGATCGGCGGCGCCTTGGTCCAATCCCACGCAGATGCGGCGCATGATGGCCGCCAGGTTATCCTGGTTGCGGAACGCTTCCAGGACCGCCCGCGCCTCCTCCGGGCGTTCCCCGAGCCGCTCCGCCCAGGTTATCATGTTCGGCACGGCCCTGGTGATCTCGTCCACCACCGCCACCTCCGCGGCCAAGGTGGTTCTTGACCGAGGATTGAGGTCTATGGATATGACCTTCTTCCCGGCCTTGACCATGGCCTCGGCCCGATCCCCGTCCTCCAGCGGGATGAGGACCACGTCCGCGGCCAGAAGCCCCTGGCTGGTACAGCGGGCCCGGTCGGAAGCTATTCCTTCCAGCACCGCGTCCTGCTCCCTTCCCAGCACCTTCATGCCCATCTCCTTCTCGACGAAGTCGCACACCTTCCGGAGACGTTCCTCGCTGCGGTGGAACAGGTTGATCTCCACCAGAGCCCCGGTGGCCCTGGCCAGATCGCCAAGCTCCCTGGCCGCCAGGGCGGCGGCGTTGCCGTTCACGGTGATGACCGGATGCTTGGCCCGCAGCAGCAGCGCGGCGGCGACCTTCTCCGCCAGGCCCGCCTCGGGAACGGTGATCTCCCCCAGCAGGTAATCGAAGGCCTCTCCCCGACCGTGGGCGATGAGGCCGGTGGTGGAAACGTTCCCCTCCTCCACCATGGCCGCCATGCGCTCCCGGGTGACCAGGGAACGGTACCTGGGATGGTCCTTGGAAATCTTCACGCGTCGTAGAGAGCGTGCTCCGACATAAACTGTGCGCCCCCGCCTTGGCCGGCCGGAAAGGCGCCCTGTGATAGGGTTAAATATCATCAGGAGCAGCAAAATCTAGGAAAGGTTAAATGCCTTGAGCTGTCTTATTAATATACCTTTGCGTAATGTTCAAATAGTTAATTTATTATCCTCTTCCTCAACACCGGTTAACATCGGCGTATAGGGTTAATCATGCAATTTCTTGGGAACGTGCAGGAAGTGACCGTGGACGGTAAACTGGTGGTGCGCGCCACCTTCACGCCCAAGCTCAAAGATGCGGTGTTCGACAACCGCAAGAAGCCCCTGGGCAGGATCGTGAGGATCTTCGGCCCGGTGGACTCCCCCTATGTGACCGTCGAACCGACCGGAGACACCAGCCTGCTGTCCGTCACCGGAAAGCAGGTCTATATCGATGGGGTCGAAAACCATGGCAAACAAAAAGGAATCGGCAGAGGAAATAACCCGGTGCCCGGAGTGTAACAGCGGACACCTGGTCAGGGACTATGAGCGGGGCGAGCTGATCTGCGAGGAGTGCGGATTGGTGATCGACGACCAGTTCATAGATCTCGGGCCGGAGTGGAGGGCCTTCGACGTGGAGCAGGGCGAGAAGCGCGCCAGGACCGGCGCGCCGATGACCTACACCATCCACGACAAGGGACTGTCCACCGAGATATCCTGGAAGAACAAGGACTCTTACGGCAAGAGCATCCCCACCAGAACCGAGCCCAGCTCTACCGTCTCCGGAAGTGGCAGCGGAGGATCCGCGTGTCCAACGCCACCGAGAGGAACCTGGCCTTCGCCCTCAGCGAACTGGACCGCATGGCCTCGGCCATGGGACTGCCCCGCAACGTGCGCGAGACCGCGGCCATGGTCTACCGCAAGGCGGTCAACAAGAACCTGATCCGCGGACGGAGCATCGAGGGAGTGGTCGCCGCTTCGCTCTACGCCGCCTGCCGGCAGTGCAACGTTCCCCGTACCTTGGACGAGGTCGCCAGCTCCAGCCGTGTCGGCCGCAAGGAGATCGGACGGACGTATCGCTTCATGACCAGGGAGCTGTCCCTGAAGCTCATGCCCACCAAGCCGCAGGACTACGTGCAGAGGTTCTGCTCAGAACTGAAGCTGAGCGGGGATGTCCAGGCCAAG
>JAKPZB010000065.1 GCA_029560215.1 Methanobacteriota archaeon
TCGCCGAAAGAAGTAAAAGGAGTGCAGGTGTCGGGATTCGAACCCGAGTGTTTAGCTTGGAAGGCTAAAATCCTGACCGCTAGATTACACCTGCGCGGTGCCGTCATAATAGAGATTCCATATTTTAACCCTTCCATAATGTAAAAATCACTGGCGCCAAAGGCGGAAAAAAGGTAGAGGCTAGTGGAAAGTGTAAGGGGGGGGGGACTCTCCACTAGAGTCGTTCCAGGAACAAATGGGCCTAACGGCTCATGATCTTCAGGTCATTGATGAGCTCCCACAGCTCCACGGTCTCCTGTCCCTGCTGGTCCAATTCGAAGGCCATCAGCTTCAGGTCCCTGATGGTGTGGGTCTTCATCCACTCAACAGCGTGACCATCCAACATCTGTTCCGAGAGCGAACCCTCGTTTCGCCTCATTTTTGCATCCCATCCGTCCGACTTTCGTCGGACAAATAATGTTATTGTGTCACAGGGTATATATAACTTGTCTTCTCCATATCCAGCATAGCGAGTGAGCCCCGTTAGCGGTCGTTTTTGCATAAAGTACAATGGTCAGACAAAAAGTAAATAAACGTATGACAATCAGAAAAACCGAGAGCTCGCCAAACATATTAATCGTCTGGGCTCCATTCAAGTCAGGATAGGTGGGCAGATGGGTCTGTTGAACAGCTTGTTGGATGCGGAGGCGAGGGCGGTCAAGAAGGCCTTGAGATCATTGGACGCGGCCGACAAGCACCTGCAGTTGAAGGAAACGGATCGGGCGATCGCCGAGGCCGACAAGGCCCGGGTCGCCCTGGAGGGACTGGACCCCAAGACCGTAACCGGACTGAACGAGTACCGGGCGGCGTTATCCCGCCTGTCCAACCTGTACCTGGACCTTGGCGTGACCGCTTTGGCCCTGGCAGTCCTAGACCGTTTCATCAAGGCCCTGCCGAAGGACGTCGCCGGCGTCAAATTGAAGGTCTCCGCCCTGCGGAGAATGAACCAGCCCGAAGAGGCCCTGGCCTTGCTGGATGAACTGGTGGCAAGCTTCCCCAACGACCGCGACGCCCATATCCAGAGGAAGGACATCCTGCTGAAATTGGAAAGGCGGGGGGAGGTCATGCAGGCCCTGCTCAAGGCCCTGGACGCCGATCCGCTCAACGAGGAGACCTACGACCTGATCTTGGAGATGACCGAGGACCGTCCGCTCTGGCTCGGCAGAAAGGCCTCCGCCCTCATCCACAAGGACAAGGCGGAATCAGCCCTCTTCGAACTGGACACCGCCCTGAAGCTCTCTCCTAAGGACCTCACCCTGATGATGATCAAGGTGGAGGCGCTGGAAGCCCTGGGGAAGCAGGAGGAGGCGGACGATCTGATAGAGGAGGTGCTGCAGCGGGACCCCTTAAACCGCGCGGCCAACCTGGCCATGGCCCGCAGGGCGCGCCTCGCCGGGGATGGCCCCAAGGCCATCGAGCACTACAAGAACGTCCTGCGTTCGGACCCGGAGAGCGTGACCGGCTGGTCAGAGGTCGCCGGGCTGCTGATGGAGCTGGGGCGCTACGAGGAGAGCCTCCGCTCCTACGAGAGGCTCAAGGAGATCATGCCCGACGACATCCCCGCGCTGAGGGGCCGAATGAACGTGCTGGCGGCCATGAAGGACCTGGCCGGCCTGGACGCGGCGGCGCAGGAGATGCTGGGTCTGGCTCCCGCCGAGGTTTCCGCTCATCTGTTCATCATCGACACCTTGCTCGGGATAGGGGCCGAGAAGGAGGCCGAACCCTATCTGGACAAGGCGCAGGCCGCCTTCCCCAAGGACCTGGAGGTGCTGGACCGCCGGCGGTCCCTGCACGCCAAGCACAAGCGGTTCCAGGAGGTCATCGCGATAAGCGAGGCTCAGCTGGCCATCCGGATCGAGCACCTTCCGGCCTTCCAGGACCTGGGGCAGGCCCAACTGGGGCTGGGCAACGTGGTCGAGGCCATCAAGACCTTCGAGCGCGGCCTGAAGATCTGGCCGGACGACGCGGTCATGCTGGAATCCCTGCGCGAGTGCTTCAAGCGGGCCGCCCGGGACAAGGACGTGGCCGAGGTGAGCGACCGTCTTCTGCGGGTGAGACCCAACGACAAATCGGCGCTCTTCGACAAGGCGGTGGCGGTCGATCGCCTGGGGCGGAAGGAGGAGGCCATCTCCCTCTACGGACAGGTGCTCGCGATAGACCACAACGACGTGGACGCCTCCACCGGCATCTCCGTGGCGCTGTTCTCGCTGGAGAAGTACGAGGAGGCCCTGGCCAGGGCGGCGCAGGGGGCTCTGCACGACCCGGACAAGCTGGTCTTCTGGCGCATCCAGGCCGATTCGCTGTTCATGCTCAAGCGCTTCGAGGAGGCGGTGAAGGCGTACGAGAGGGCGATAGCCCTGGCGCCGCAGGAGCAGAAGCTGTTCTACCAGAAGGGGCTGTGCCTGGAGAGCCTTCGGCGCTTCGAGGAGGCCATCGTCTGCTACGACCAGGCGATATCCCTGGACGCCAAGGACAAGAACGTCTGGATATCCAAGGGCATCGCCCTGGAATGGCTGGAGAGGCACGAGGAGGCCCTGGCCTGCTACGATCGCGCGCTTTCCCTGGACAAGGAGGGCCGTTTCGTGCACGCCCGTCGCGGCCAGGTGCTGGCGAAGCTCTCCCGCCACGAGGAGGCCGTCGGATCGTTCGACAAGGCCCTGGAGATGGGGCCCAAGGACATCGAGGTGCTGACGGCCAAGAAGAACAGCCTGAAGTCCCTGGGTCGCTACGAGGACATCGTCAAGGTATGCGACCGCATCGTGAAGATCGAGCCGAAGAACAAGCAGGCCTGGGTGGACCGGGGCATGGCCCAGTTCCGCCTCAGCAACTTCCTGGAGGCGGTGCGTTCGTACGACCGGGCGCTGGAGGTCGAGCCGGGGGACATGAACGTCCTGCAGCTCAAACGCTCCTCGGTGGTGGCCAAGGGCGATCCCGACGAGATCCTCAAGGTCTGCGAGGACATCCTGCGCCTGGACCCGCGCAACAAGTCCGCCCTCATCGACAAGGCCGGGGCCCTGGAGAGCCTCGGACGTCTGGAGGAGGCGTTAGCCACCTTCAACGCCGCCATAATGCTGGACGAGGCCGACCCGCTGATGCACAAAGGGAAGGGCAGAGTGCTGACCTCCCTGGGCAAATACGGGGAGGCGGCGGAGGCGTACGACACCGCGTTCCAGCTCAACCACGATGTGGACGCGCTATCGCACAAGGGCCGGGCCCTGCTGATGATGCGGAACTACGACCTGGCGTTGAACGTTTTCGATCAATGCATCAGCATGGACGGCTCCGTTCCCCGCTACCACAGCGACCGCGGACGGACGTTGGCGTCCCTCAACCGACTGGAGGATGCGGTGGGAGCCTTCGACAAGGCCCTGGCGCTGGACCGCAACGATGCCCAGACCTGGAAGTACAAGGGCAACGCCCTGTTCCGCCTGGGGGAGATGGAGAACGCCATGGTCTGCCTGAACCGGGCCCTGGACCTGGGGGCGGACGAGTTCGCCATATTCAAGATGCGCGGCCGGGTGATGGAAGAGCTGGGACGCCTGGAGGACGCCATGGACTCCTACGCCAAGGCGCTGGAGAAGGAGCCCAACGAGCCCTCGGTGCTGGAAGGGATGGCCCTCATCGAGGACAAGCTAGGGAACCCCGGCAAGGCCATGGAGCTGCTGGACCGTTCGCTGACCTCCGACCCGCGCAATCGCCACGGTTGGATGGAGCGGGCGGACGTCGCCGAGAAGCTGAAGCGCGACGAGGAGGTGCTGAAGAGCTACGACAACGCCATCGGCCTCGATCCCAGCGACCCGGCGGCCTGGAACGGGAAGGGCTTCGCCCTGATGCGGCTGGGACGGTACGATCAGGCCCGCCGCGGCTTCGAGAAGGCCTTGGAGCTCAATCCGAACATGACCTCGGCCAACGAGGGGCTGCGCATGGCCGACGCCAAGCAGCGGGAGAAGCAGATCGCCGAGATGGCCGCCAAGGTGCTGGAGTTCCAGTACCGCAACGGAAGGCGGATGAGCAAGGAGGAGGTGTTCCGCGAAGCGAACGTCCCCTACCAGATGCTGGACGACGTGTTCGCCTTCCTGGAGCAGCGGGAGTACGTCGACCCGGCGCAGCTCTCCGACGGGGAGTTCGCCTCGCTGGAGGTGCAGTCCCGCACCGCCCTGCTGATGTATTACCGGACGGCCAGAAGCGGCCAGGGCGGCCTGGGCCTTTCCGACGTCTATTCGTCACTGCCGGAAAGGGACATCGGCCAGGCCAAGCGCGTCCTGGGCTACATCGAGGGGGTGAACGACATCGACTTCACCTATGTCATGCCCGACCAGGAGACGGAGAAGCTGCTGCGCACCGCCCTCAACATGCCGGAGGAGAAGCGCAACCTGTTCTCGCTGATGGAAGGGCTGAACATCGGCGTGTACAAGGCGCGCAACATCCTGGCCATCATCAATTCCCTCAAGACCGGGGAACGTCCCGCGCCCATGCCCCGTTCCAAGGGGCAGCGGTCGCCGCCGGCGAAGAGGCCAACCGACGACCTGTTCGTGGAGCAGCCTCGCAAGAAGAAGCAAGAGAAGGGCCCGGACGCGATGATGCTCCCCGACATCAACGACACCTACGAACGCGACGGGGTGCGTCTCTTCGGCCAGGAGGAACGATTCCTCTACGATTCCATCTACCCTCCGAAGGAGAAGAAACCGGAGAAGCTGGACGACATGCAGGGACGGAAATGCCTGTTCCACGGCGGTCTGGCGGTAGCGACCTGCGCCAACTGCGGCAGCATGCTGTGCAAGGAGTGCCAGAACGGAGGCAAGTGCCCGCGCTGCGGCTTCGTTCTGGGCGGGAAGGCGCCCAAGCCGGAGGAAGCGGCGCCCGAGCCCCCGGAACCGGAGGAGCGCGACTGGAGCCGGCTCTGATCAATAGTCGGATATGTCCGACTTCATGAGCTCCCGGAGAAGCACCGTGGCGTAGCAGCCCTTGCCCAGGAAGAAGGAGGCGGTGTATTCGCTGTCGCCGACCTCCAGGCGAAGATCTCGGTACTCGCAGACCAATTCGCGTCTTGAGCCGCGGGAGGAGCAGTGCGGTATCGCCGGCACCAGGAAGTCCCTCGGGGACAATCCTTCCCTGGCGATGGCGGCCCGCTCGATCTCGCCCATCTCCCCTTCCGCGAGCACCGACTCAGAACCGAAGAGCGTGGCGGAAACGAAGGCCCGGCGGTCGCGCACCTGCCGCTCGACCAGGTCCAGATTCGTCTTGGTGACCGGCACCTGCTTGTCGTGATCGGGGTTCCCGTCCTTGTCCGCCGGGAGCACCACATCGCCGACGATCGGCCCGTTCAACGGGATACCGCGGCGCAGGCGTTCCGAGAGGATGAGGTTGAAGAGGTATGACTGGTAGGCGTGCACGAACATCATCTGCAGGTTCGGCGGAAGGACGCAGATGGCCCCGGCGAAGTCCCCCGGGTTGCGGTCCAGGAAGCCGATGACCATGCGCTCGAAGGTCAGCTTCCAGGGGAAGTCGCGCAGGGCCGCGGCGTAGTCCCGGTCCCGCTGCAACGCTTCCCGGGCCGCCCGGGACTGCTCGTCCTCCTCCTCGCTGGGGTTGCCGATGTACAGCAGCACGGCCTGCTCCAGGTCCCCTTTCACGATGGCCCGGCCGACCAGGTGGGTGACCGGGCGCACCGTCCCGAAGCGCTGCACCCCGAAGAAGTTCGGGAAGCCGCCCAGCTCCCGGAGGGAGGACTCCGTGCCCCGCAGGGAGGAGCGGAGCTCCTCGCCCTTCAGCTGGGTGTCCCGGACCCGTATCTTGAAGTTGTTGCCGACCAGGTCTCCGATGGTCATGCCGCGCTTGGCCATGTAGCCCCCTTCCACCGCCACCTGGGAAAGGCGCAAGGCCATGACGTCCGCCACCGGCGCCTCGAAGGACATCAGCTGGCTGGTGACCGCCCTCTTGTCCTTGGTGCCAGCGAAGCCGATGCGGTTCCGGGATATGCCCAGCGCCTTGGACATGTGCCGGACGAGGCGGTTGGTCTCCCAGTTGGTGGCCGTGACGCGCGCGACGCACACCTTGCCGTCGGGTTTCTCCGGCGGGTACTTGGACACCTCGTCGACGATGAAGTCCTCCGCTTCCACCTTGAGCTTGCCGCCGCTGCCGGCGGTGTCGGTAAAAAAGACCTCCAGCCCAATCTCCATCTCGCGCTGAGCGCTGGGCCGCACCATGAAAATTACTTCAGGTCCTTCTGCAAAGCTTCCCTGGCCTCCTTGAACTCGTTGGACAGGGCCTTCGCCGTCTTCTTCAAGGCGGACTGGGGCTTGCCGGTCTTGACCCGGATGTAGAGGGTGGGGTCCTCCATCTGGCTGTGCCCGATGGTGTACTTTACCTCGGCCACGTCCTTGTCCTCCAGCAATCCCTGCACCAGGGGGGTGATCAGCGTCATGTCCGCTCCTTTGATGCGGACCTTGATGGAGTCCTTTTCCTTCTCTAAGAGCTCGATCTCCATGAAATGG
>JAKPZB010000080.1 GCA_029560215.1 Methanobacteriota archaeon
TTACCGGAGTTGTTATTAATTATAGTTATATTTATTATTTTGTTTGGTTAAATCTCCAATCTGGCTAATTCTCCAATTTCGGAGAAATGTCATTTTTACCATTTTCACATAACACTTATCTACGTGTTTTATTTCGTGTGTTTTTCTCATTTTCTCCGATAATTACAAAGGTTCTGAAAGTTCAAATTTCAAAATGATAACCTGAAATTCCAATTCTTTCCAAGAGAAAACAGGTAAAACGGGTAGGATATTTCACCCGTTTTATTGGCCAGCAGACAGGATAAAACAGGAAAACGGGTAAAACAGGACTTTATTTAAAATTATAAAGAAAGAATAGAAAGGGGTTTATGGGTCTTTATCCCTCTAGCAGCACCTATCGGGGAAAGGAAATTTTCGCGTTTAGCCAGTCAGTCATGTGAGCCCTAATCACCTTGGGCCCATCCATATCCATTCTTCCCTTGATCGCAGCTTTATGTCGGACGTCGTCCTCCATCCCGCCGTCCTCAGGACCTGGTGACTTGACAATCCACTAATACGCGAATTAACCATTTCGACTCATGACCCGGGGCATTTCGACGTCCAGGCGTTTTCTTCTGGTGCTCGGGGTCATCGCCGCGCTGGCCATCGCCTCGTCCACCATGTCCAAGAACCCGGCCTTGCCGCTTCTTGCCCTGCATATAGGCGCGGACGATGCCCAGATAGGTCTGATATCCGCGATCAGTCCCATCCCTGGGATCCTAATCAGCAGCATCGCCGGGGCCTATTCCGACCGACACGGACGGTCAAGATTGATCACGCTGTCGCTTCTAATATTCGCCTCGGCGCCGTTCCTCTATCTATTCATAACCGAGGTCTGGCAGCTGGCCCTGGTCCGCTTCTATCACGGGTTCGCCACCGCCATGTTCATGCCGGTGGCCATGGCCGCGGTGGCGGACCGATTCGATCCATCGAGAAGGGGCGAGGCCTTGGGGACCTTCTCCTCATTCTCTATGGTCGGAAGGTTCTCCGCCCCCTTCCTGGGCGGGGCATTGATCTATTACACCAGTTTCGCCTCCCTATACCTGATCATAGGCATCTCCGCCGCCTTGGCCTTGTTATTCTCTCTTCTGATACCATGGGAAGCGGTCACGACTACCGTCCATGCTAAAAAGTTCGAAGGATCGACGGTCGCCGCCCTGAAGAACATGGTGAAGGAGCGCAGGATAATGCTCACCTCCTCCATGGAGGCTGTGCAGTACTTCGCCATGGGAGCCTTCGAGACGTTCCTGCCGGTCTATATGGACCGGGAGGTCGGCCTCACCGCCCTGGAGATCGGTTTCATCATGGGCATACAGGTCGTGGCCATGCTTCTGGCGAAGCCCTTCATGGGCAAACTTTCCGATGAAAGGGGAAGGATACCGTTCATCGTCGCCGGCCTTTTGCTGGGGGCGGTGACCATAACCCTCATTCCGTGGGTCGATGACATCCTGTCGCTCTCCCTGCTGTCCATCGGTTTCGGTCTCACCGTAGCCACGGTCACCGCCTCCACCTCCGCCCTGGTGACGGAGATAGCCGGAACATCGGCCCATGGTTCCTCCATTGGGGTGCTCAGCTCGATAATGGACGTCGGCCATTCCACCGGGCCTTTGATCACTGGGATGGTCGTCGGGGCGATATCCTATACGGCCGGCTTCGGCCTGGCCGGCGGCCTGTTGGCGATGGGGGCGATGCTGTTCGTCCTGGGCATGAGGACCGGACCATGGAAGGAAAGAACGACGCTCTGAGGACGCCATATCACCGTGGGACCGAGAAGGTTAATTAATCCAGGGGCATCGGTTCAAAGGATGAGAGGAAAATGCGACGAACCGGTCAATGACCAGCTGTGCTCGGAAGCGGGCACTGATTTTTATTATAGCACCAGGGTCCCCGGGTTCAAGGTGCGACCGGCAATGGCCAGCGACGTCCCTCTGATTTTGGACTTCATAAGGAGGCTCGCGGACTATGAACGCCTGGCCGATCAGGTGGTGGCCACTGAAGAGGTGCTCAGGGACTCCCTCTTCGTAAAACGCCAGGCGGAGGTCTTGATTGGCGAGCTGGACGGAAAGCCGGTGGCCTTCGCCCTCTTCTTCCACAACTTCTCGACATTTCTGGGCAAGGCCAACCTGTACCTGGAGGACCTCTTCGTGGACGAGGGATGCCGCGGGCTTGGACTTGGCAGGATCATGTTCTCCTGCCTGGCCAGGATAGCCGTGGAACGGGGATGCGATAGGCTGGACTGGTGGTGCCTGGACTGGAACGAACCTAGCATCGCCTTCTACAAGGGGATGGGAGCGGTCCCCATGTCCGATTGGACCGTATACCGACTGGAAGGCGATCGACTTAGAAGAATGGCGGGCCTTCTTTGATCTCTTGAACAGAAAAGGTCATCCTTTCTGCAACGCCTATACGCAACGGCAAGAAAATGCTGAAGTGTTCCAAATGCGGATGCGAGCTTGACGACGAGGACGGCGGTCCGCTAGCTTCCATCTCCGGCTCCTTAATGGGGGACGAATGGACCGAATCCTACTTCTTCTGCACCGATTGCGACGTCTACACCCTGGAGATAATGCACGATCGTTTCCTGGACCAGGAGATCTCGTCGGTGCAGGGACCGATAGCAAAGGAGAAGGGTGACGCCATGGTGGAGCTCATCCGCAGATGCCCGGAACCCTGGGACAAGAAGTGCCGCTGCCCGGCGCATCTGGAGTATTTCCAGGGACAGTTGGACTGAATAAGAACTACTTCGGAAGCTGTGGTAGACTGTTCATCCAGGCAGTGAGCTCACCGAACATCTCCGTGAAGTACTTATCCTCCTGCACCAGCAGCCTGGCGTATTCCGTTATGGTCTCATCGTCTAGCTCCTCAGTGAACTTGGGCAATCCGAACTCGTAGACGTCGACTATCTCCGGGCCCTTGTCGAAGATCCTGTCGGCAAGCAGGGATTCTATATCGTCAGCTTTTTGGGCCATTTGCTCGTACAGCTGCTGGCGCACCTGGGAGACCATGCCCATCATCTGCTCCTTGGCTTCTGGCATCTTCTCCTTCATTTCCTCAGTCATCTGCTCGGATGCCTCCTCACCGCCGAACGCCTCAGCCACCCCTGAGGCCATAGCCTCTGTGGCCTCCATCATGGTCTGGGCGAAGCCGTCCATCAGGGTGACCATCATGATGATCCCGGTGTTGGCCATGGCGTTCATTACGCGCCTGGCGCGTTCCGGGTCGTTCCCTTCTCCCCGGAATGAGCCGCCAACTGCGGCGCCCTCTGCCGGGACCGAGAACTGCTGGGAAGGATCGGCGGAGAACATGGCTATCTGGTCCAAGGCCTTCTTGTAGCACCAGATGACCGATATCAGGGAGTTCTTGACCGATGTGTAGGAAGATTGTAGGAGGTTGGGATCGAACTCCCTGAGGTATATCCTCAGGTGTACTTCCCAGGCCTCGGGATCGCCATCATCCTCACCTAGGACCAGGAAGTCCACCCCCTTGCCGAGCAACGACAGCTTAAGATCCCAGATGAACTGCTTGAAACCATCGCCCATGGTCCGCTTCAGACGCTCGCGGTCCTCAGAAGGGATCTTCACCTGGCCCACGACCAGGAGGTGCGGATGCTCCCTGCGCTGGTGAATGAACTGCACGCTGGGGAAGCTCTCCCTTTCCCTGACCTCCAAAATGAAATCGTTCCCGCTGTCCTCGATCTGACCGACCTGATAACCGGTCCGGTCGGCCCACTGCTTGAGGTTGTGGAGCATCTGGTCCTGGCTGGCGGAAGGCATGGCATCGACCCCGACCAACTGATGGTCGTTGTCGATTCCGTTTGCGGATTATATAATGGGTCACCCGGACCTTTCGGGCCCCGGCGATGGCCGCGATCACCGCTTTTCTATGGGAACGAACGGTCGGCCGAACTCACCGACGTAATTGGATAGCGGTCGCAGCAGAACGGCGTCCTCGTACTGCTCGATGATGTGCGCCACCCAGCCCACGATCCTGCTGGACGCGAAGAAGGGGGTGTAGTAATCCTTCGGTATGCCCAGGGCGTCCATGGCGACCGCCGCATAGAAGTCCACGTTGGGGTAGATGTTCTTCCTCTGGTGGACGATGCCCTCGATGGTCGTGCATTTATTGTAGAGGTCCATGGTCCGCTTCTGGTTGCACAGGTTCTGCACGATGTTGCGCAAATGTTTCGTCCGAGGGTCCTCGGCGCGGTAGACGCGGTGCCCGAAACCCATGATCTTCTTCCCGTCGCCGAGAAGCCCGTAGATGTACTCCTCGACCTCCGCGTCGAGTCCGATGTCGTCCAGCATCTCCATGACCTTCTGGCTGGCCCCGCCGTGGATGGGACCTCGGAGAGTGCCGATGGCGGTGGTGACCGCGGAGTACATGTCGGCGTTGGTGCTTGCCGTGACCCGGGCGGCGAAGGTGGAGGCGTTGAAGCCGTGGTCGGCGTGCAATATCATTATCCGGTGCATGACGTCCGCTTCCGCCCGGTCGGGAACGCGACCGTTGAAGAGGTACAGGAAGTTCTCCGCGAAGGTCAGGTCCGGCCGGGGCTCCGGCACCTCCTCGCCCTGCCGCGTCCGGTGGATGGTGGCCACGATGGTGGGCACCTGGGCTATGAGCTTCACCGCCTTTCGCAGGTTCTCCTCGGGCGAGATGTCAAGCACGTTGGTGTCGAACTCCCCCAGATTGGAGACCTCGGTGCGCAGGACGTCCATGGGGTGGGCCTCTTTTGGCGAGAGCCGTATCGATTCCACGACCTCCTCGGGCAGCCGCATGTTCGTGATGAGCTCGGAATTGAAGCTTTCCAGCTCTGCCTGGTTCGGGAACCTCTTGTGCACCAGGAGATAGGCCACCTCGGCGTAGACCACGTGTCCGATGAGGTCGTCGATGTCGTAGCCGAGATAGTAGAGGGAACCGGAGGGGTCGATGTAGCTGATGCGGGTCTCCGCGGCGGCCACGTCCTTCAGTCCTCTAACCACGTCCTTGGAGCTGTTCCCGGTCATGTCGTATCACCTGTTCGAGGCCTCGCGTCGGCTAAGAACCGGGCGAGACCTTTCATCGGATTTAGTTAACTGGACATCGCATAAAACCTTTTTTGTTCCGCGGCTTCAGAGGATCGGCCAGTACAGGCGGGTCATCAGCTTGTCGGGCGGGACCTCCTGCGGGCTGTTCAGGTACTCCTCCCACATGAAAGAGGCGGGGGTATGTCCGATGGCCTTCATCCATTCCATCATGATGTTGTAGGTGTCCGTCAATCGGTCGTAGGGACCGATGTGCGTGGCCACCGCGGCCCGTGCCGCCGGCAGCTTGATGGCTTTGACATTGCCGGCCTCGATGCCTTTTCCGGAGATGGGAAAACCCATCTTCATGTCCATGATCTCGCCTTCCCAGCTGTGATAGAATGCGAACGGCGGACCGGCGCATTTGACATCTCTGCCCAGATGCGGGAACAGCTCTCCGTACATCCTTTCCATGACCGCCGGTATCTCGGTCACCTTTACCTTCTCCCGAATGGCGATGGCCGGGGTCTCCTTGGTGTTGACTATCTCGATGGATGTCATGACGATCGGGAAAAAACTAGAACGGGGGGAGATTAAGGATTTGGTAAGGGGACGATGAAGGTGTTCGCGGCCTACATCGCCTCCTCATATGGCAAGGCCTGGGTGTCGATGTCCCGCTCCTTCTTCTCCGCCTTCTCGATGGCCTCGTCGGCCATGGAGCGCTTGAGAACGCAGACGGTGCGCTGCAGGGCGATGATGTCCTCCAGCATGGATTGGGCGATCCATACCGCGGAGAGGAGCTCCTCGAACTTCTTGCGCTGGGCCATGGCCTCGATCTCGTGCAGGACGGCTGGGTTGTACAGCGTGTTGCGGTTGACCCTCCCCAGCGACGAAACCTCGTCGATCTGCCTCTCGTAGACGTTGAGCTGGTTGGAGTACATCTCCTGCAGCACTTTGAGGGCCACTATCTTGTTCCCCGTATCATCCACGACCGCGGTCTCGACCTTCTCTTCTCCCATGTTTTCACCTGTGCGCGTCAACGGAACGCTATGCGTAAGAGCCAACTGCGTTCAGCGTCATATGCTTTTCCCGATGAAGCCACCAGATAGGATATTAATTCCCCTCGCCGTTCTCTGTCCGATAACATGGACCGCGATTTCAGCCAGAGGTCCCGATCCATCGTTCAGTCCGAGATAAGGAACATGACCCTGGAATGCAACCGGCTGGGCAGTATCAACCTGGCCCAAGGGGTCTGCGACACCGACACCCCGAGAGAGGTCGTCGAGGGGGCGCACCGGGCGGCCCTGGACGGCGTCAACGTCTACACCCGCTACGACGGGCTGCCGGTACTTCGCAGCGCCATCGCCAAGAAGTTCCGGGACTTCAACCGCCTGGAGGTCGACCCGGAGGGGGAGGTGGTCTGCTCCGCCGGAGCTACAGGAGCGTTCTACTGCGCCTGCATGGCCCTGCTGAACGAGGGCGACGAGGTCATCGTTCTCGAGCCGTATTACGGATATCACGTGAACACCCTGCTGGCCATGGGCGCCGTGCCCCGCTTCGTCAGCATGCACCCGCCCGAATGGGAGCTGGACCTGGAGAAGGTCAAGGAAGCCATAGGCCCCAGGACCAGGGCCGTGGTGGTCAACACCCCCTCCAATCCGTCCGGAAAGGTCTTCGGCCGGGCCGAGCTGAAAGGGCTGGTGGACCTGGCGGTCGATCATGACCTGTTCATCTTTTCCGACGAGATCTACGAGTACTTCGTTTACGACGACCGGCAGCACCTGTCGCCCCTGTCGTTCCAGGAGTCCAGGGACCGGGTGGTGGTCATCTCCGGCTACTCCAAGACGTTCAGCATAACCGGCTGGCGCATCGGGTATGCCGTATGCGACAGGAAATGGGCCCGGATGATCGGGTACATGAACGACCTGGTGTACGTTTGCGCTCCCGCCCCGCTCCAGGTGGGCGTGGCCAAGGGCATCGAGGAGCTTTCCGGCGAGTTCTACAGGCGCCTCTGCCAGCAGTACCAGGGCAAGAGGGAGATGATGGTCCGCGGCCTTGCCGAGGGCGGGTTGTATCCGTACGTCCCGCAGGGTTCGTATTACATACTGGCGGACGTGAGCTCCGTTCCCGGAAGGGATTCCAAGGAGAGAGCGCTGCACATACTGAGGGAATGCGGCGTGGCCAGCGTTCCCGGGTCGGCCTTCTATCACGAGGGCGGCGAGGAACTGGTCAGGTTCTGCTTCGCCAAGACCGACGACGTGCTGAGGACCGCCACCGACCGTCTCTCAAGGCTTAGATGGTGAGATGCATTCCTTCTCGGTCTCCATATGTATGTTGACCACGATCCCCGGGATCTTGTTCCGGATGGCGTCCTCGATGCTCTCGGTTAGCTCGTGCGCCTCGGCCATGGTCGTTTTAGCCGGTACGCAGAGATGCATCTCCGCGTAGATGTTCTCTCCCACATGGCGGGTCTTCAGGTCGTGGTACTGCAGGAACCCGCCGTGATCGTTCAGTACCGACTCTATGATCGCCTCCGACTCAGGGAGGCTGTGGTCCATAAGATCGTGGCAGGTCTTGGCCAGCAGTGAATAGGCCATGCGGAGGAGCAGCAAGGCCACGATCAAGGCCATCAGCGGATCGAGCACGTACCAGCCGGTCATCTCCGCCAGAATCAGACCGATGATTATGCCCACCGACGAGACGACATCCGAAAGAAGGTGCTTGGCGTCACCCTCCAGGGCTATGGAGCCGTTCTGGTGGGAAGACCGCAGGAGCAGGAAGGACATGCCACCGTTCAAAGCGGTGGCCGCCAGCGAGACGGCTATGGCCAGCCCTATGGATGTGAACTCCCTCGGCTCGAGAAGACGGCCAACGCTGGCCATGATGATGAGCAGAGCAGCCATGACGATCAAGATGCCTTCAACCAGGCTGGAGATGTTCTCTGCGCGCTGATGGCCGTACCGATGGTCGGCGTCGGCCGGCATCATGGCTACCCTGATGGACGCCAGCATCATGATCGAGGCGGCGATGTTAACTATCGATTCCATCGCGTCGGAGAGCAGGGCTACCGAGCCGGAGATCAGGTAAGCTGCCAACTTGATGAAGAAGATGAGCAGGCCCATGCCGACCGCCAACTTGGCCACTTGCTGCTTTTTCACAGCCTAGGTCAGCGCGGAAGCCCGATAAACCTTTTTTGTATTTCGGGGTCAGGCGATCTGCCCTTTCTCGGCAATGGCCTTCTCGAAGATGGCGTCGACCTCCGCCTCGCTGAGCTTGGGGTCGTGCCTGATGAAGAACGTCAGGTAGCTTCGGTCCTCGGTATAGATCACCCGCGACGGACGGATGTTCACGCTCAGCAGCACCTCGCCAGTTTCAAGCATGACGTCCACCTGAGTGGCCGCCTTGCCGCTCTTGTTCTTGGTCCGCGAGAGCTTCATGATGTTCCTGCGATTGGCCTGGTACAGCCGGCGGATCCTGTCGTCCAATCCTGGTCCTTCCACGTTCGGGAATCGGAAGGGGATATGATAAGATTGTCCCCTAAGGACAGGGACCTGTTCCAGAGCTTTTGGAGCGCTGCGCGGTTGAAAGCGAAGCATTAATTCCGTTGGCGGACATTCTCGGCCGAAGCCCATGTCCCAAGGACCGATGAACGCCAGACTGATCTACAAGTTCTTCGAGGCCGCCAACATGCAGCGGTGGAACGACCACATCCGCCCGGTGGAGCTTACGGAGCTGGACAAGCAGTCGCACAAGATGGTCATCGCCTACGTTCTCGCAAGGTTCGAGGAGACCGAGAAGGGCACCAAGATCGACTGGACCAGGATCATCGAGGGCGGGATATTCGAGTTCCTGCATCGTATCTTCCTCACCGACCTCAAGCCGCCGGTGTACCACCGCATGCAGAAGGAGAAGGGCGGCGAGCTGAACGAGTACGTGTTCCGCGAGCTGATCTCGGAGGTGCCGGACATCGACCCGGAGTTCCTCGAGCGCTTCAAGGCCTATCATCTCCACAAGGACGAGAGCGTGGAACGGCGGGTGCTCAGGGCGGCGCACTACCTGGCCACCAACTGGGAGTTCAAGCTGGTCTACAACGCCAACCCCACCATGCTGGGCATCGAGGACACCAAGAAGAGCATCGAGATGCAGATCGAGGACCATTACGATCTGATCGGCGTCCAACGCATCATGCTGGCCAAGAAATCATACGGCTTCATCGAGTTCTGCGGCCAACTGCGATATCAGCAGCGCTGGGCCCGGGCCCCGCGCATCCCGCGGACCTCCGTCCTGGGCCACATGCTTATGGTGGCCATAATGTCATACCTGTGCTCATTGCGGATCAACGCGCCGCCGCAGCGCACCGTCAACAACTTCTACACCTCGCTGTTCCACGACCTGCCAGAGGTGCTGACGAAGGACATCATCACCCCGGTCAAGAAGTCCGTGGGCGGGCTAGAGGAGCTGATCTCCAACTACGAGGAGCAGCAGGTGGAGGAGAAGCTCCTGCCGCTGCTTCCGGCCACCTGGAGGAAGGACTTCGAACTTTTATTGCTGGACCCCTTCCGGAACCGCCCCCGCGACGATGGCGCCTGGGCTGTCGACGGTGCGATGCTCAAGGGCTGCGACAACCTGGCCGCCTTCATCGAGGCCAACTCTTCGATCAAGTACGGGGTGAGCTCCAAGGTGCTGAGGGTGGGGAAGCAGCGCCTACTGGAGATATATCAGGACAACAGCAACATCGCCGGGATCGATTTCTACCAGCTGATGCTGGAGCTGGACCGCATGGACATCTGATCACCAGGTGATGCGTCCCTCGAACATTCGGAACAGAAGGTCCCGGTAGTACTTGTCATACGGCAAGGTGAAGGTAAGCTCCAGTTCCTCGGCGTTGAGCTTTATGATGTACTTTCCCCCGTCATCGCTGTCATACGAAAGGCGTACAGCGGACACTTCGGAGGCCTCCACTGAGAAATTCCCCTTCGTCTCGGTCAGGACCTGCTCCGGCGACATCTCGTAGAAGCGGGAGGTGTTGTCGCAGCTGCTGGAGCCAGGCATGAATATTCCCACCTGCCGCAGCTCCTCCTTCCCCCGATCGAGCTCCATCTCGCGGATGCGGGCGAAGATCAGCGTCTCGGAGGTCATGGCCATGGCGTAGGCGCCCTCTCGTCCCACAATATGCGCCGGGGCGGCCACCGCTATGACTATTTCGCCCTTGGCCGGTTCGAAGCGCTCCATCTCCTCGGCAGCCAGAGGCTGACCGCAATAGGGACAGAACCGCATACCCTCCAGAAGGGGCTTTCCGCATTTGGCGCAGCTCGGCATCATTATGGTGGTGATATGACCAGAGGTATTTATTGACCCATCGCTTTGAAAGGTTTAGCGGCGGTGGACCGCTGGCTTTTTTACAGGTCCATTAGTATGACAAAATATGACAAATGACAGACATTTTATATAGTTAGTATGACAATCTAATTTCCAACCCAAGCCAAGGAGTTCGTACACTATGGAGGGAGAGAGGATCACGCTGCGCCTAGAAGGCGAGGACCTTGAGCTCATCGATGATTTCATCGACGGGCACCCAGAGATCTCAAATCGTTCGCAGCTTGCCCGCATCGCCCTTCGCGCGTTCATTGAGAGGGATGGTGGAGCGCGGGTGGACGGATCGGGCAGGGGCGAGATGGTCCTGAAGGTCCCACCGGCCGTACGTAGCATAATGGAAGGGATGGTGGAGGACGGCTACTACAACTCGGTGGAGGAAATGGTCGTGGAATGCCTGCGCAAGGAGTTCTTGTCCAAGGACAACCTGGAAAAGGTCAAGGACGAGCACTTCCAGAAGGGCCGGCAGATCATGGCCAAGATGTAAGGACCTGCTCTGGGCGAGAGCGCAGAGGGATGGGATGCACTAACTCACTTAGCGAACGCGCTGTAGGACGCGTCGCCGTAAGATATGGGGGCCAAAAAATGGAAGCCGGAATAATGGAACAGACGGTCAGGACCGAGCAGATAGTTTCAATGCTCAGCCGAGGCCTGGCCGAACCAAAGATATCGGTGGTGGGCTGCGGGGGTGCTGGTAACAACATCGTTAACAACATCTTCGGCAGCTGCAAGAAGAACGTGCAGACGGTCGCGATAAACACTGACGAGCGATCCCTGCAGAAGGTCAACGCGCACAAGAAGCTG
>JAKPZB010000116.1 GCA_029560215.1 Methanobacteriota archaeon
CTGGGCTCAGAACTACGGCCAGAACCAGTTCGGCGCCGGCCTCCAGTACCGCGTCATGCCCAATACCTGGGCGTTCGTCCGGTACGTTTACACCCAGAAGTCCTACATCGACAACCTCGATCCCACGGTCACCAAGGGCGACTCCAAGACCAACGCCGCCCAGTTCGGATTCGCCTGGGATTCCGGGGCCAAGCTCAGCGGCGAGTTCAACTTCGGTTATCAGTGGCGCCGTTACGACAACGAATACGTGAACGTCAACAACACCGGCGTCCGCCGCGACGAATCCAACTCCTGGTCCGCCGCCACGAACGTCAACTTCATCCCCATGGAAAAGACGGTTCTCGGCCTGAGCATCTGGAGGACCCTTCGCGACTCCGGCTCCAACACCAACGAGAACTTCTGGGACAGCGGCGTCGGCCTCAACCTGAGCCACAACTTCTTCACGAAATTCACCTTCAAACTCGGCGGCAGCTTCGCAGCCAACGACTACAACCGGCCGCCGGCGGGCAGCCCCACCAATGTGATTCTCGACAAGAAGCGGCAGGATAGCAACTGGAGCTTCAACACCGGTCTCGACTACGCCGTTCAGGACTGGCTTGGTTGCGGGGTTAATTATGCCCTCGTGACGAAGAACTCCAATTATGAAGAAAATGATTATGTGGACAACCAGCTCAGTGTCAACCTCAAGATCGTTTACTAAGGGAAGGGGAGGGACAATCATGATTGCCTTGAAAAAACAGATGTACGTAAAAGAGTTGTTCGGTAAGCGGAGGCGTCAGGCGACCTTAGCGTTCTTCTCCATGACCCTGATCGCCTTGATGATCGCCTTTGCGGCCGGCGGCGCCGAGGCCGCCATCGCCAAGATCACCGGCGTCAAGGGTGCCGTGATCGTTAATCAGGCGGGTAACGTCTCCGACGTCACCGCTCCCGGCCTGGCATTGAACGACGGCGATCAGCTCCTCACCAAAGAGGGGGAGGCCCAGGTAACCTTCAATGACGGCGCGATTCTCAAGATGCAGCCCTATACCAAGACCATGATCCAGGAACGGAAGGAGACCAGGGGGACGCTCTTCAAGGCCACGGAGAACGCCCGGCGTCTCACCTGCTATACCGGTAAGCTCTGGTTCAAATCCGGGGCCTCCAAGACCAAGAATTACCTCCAGTCGCCCACGGCCGTCGCCGGCCTGAGGGGGACGGACGCCGATTTCGGATTCAATCCCGAGCGGATGCAGACCCTCCTCAACATGTACAGCGGACAGGCCGCCGTCATCGGCAACGTTATCCGGGGCTTCTTCCAGAACCCCGGCGTCTCGGCGGCCCAGAAGAGCCAGGTTTACCAGAACCTCGAGAAGGCCTACGCCGTCACCCAGGAGACGAAGAAGGCCAACGAAAACCCCGCCCTGACCCAGGAGCAGAAGACGATCAACACCGCGGTGGCGAAGGTGGAGGCCCTGCAGGTCGTTGAGCAGGCCGCCCAGATCCTCGTGCAGTCCAACCCCGATCCGGTGGCCAAGACCCAGGCCCAGGCCACGGCCCAGGTGGTGACCGCCACCATTACCACCGTGAAGATCCAGGAGCAGGTCGCCAAGACGGAGATCATCCGCCAGGCGGCGGTCCAGGAGGTCCAGAAGGCCCAGGCGGCGGGCGATACCCAGAAGGCCGCGGAGGCCCAGAAAGTGGTCCAGCAGGCCACGGTCGCCGTGCGGCAGGAGCAGCAGGCGGTTCAGCAGGCGGAGCAGCGGGTCCAGCAGGCCACGACCCTCCTGGCGGCGGGCAACGTGACCGCGGTGGCGGCCCAGGTCCAGCAGGTCCAGCGGATCGAGCAGCAGGTCCAGCAGCAGGCGCAGCAACTCCAGCAGGTGGCGCAGCAGGTGGTCACCACGGTGGCGACGACGCTGCCGACCACCATCGCCACGACGATCGCCACCACCGTAGCCGCTACGGGGGAAACGACCGCGGCGACGACGGCGGCCACAACCACGGCCACCACGGCGGCGACGACGGCGGAAACCACCACTACGAGCGTGGCGACCACCATCCCGCTGCCCACTTCCTCCACCTCGTCCTCGACCTCTTCGTTTGCCACGACCACGAGCCCGAAGTAACGGCATTGTGAAGTTTTATTGACGCTGAACATTTTTCCCCCCCTTCAAAAAAGGGGGGGAAATTTTTTCGTAAATGAGGTAAACGGGGGTGCCCCGAAGCAGGCGGTCCGGATGGTTGAGGCAATGACCAAGGACGCGGATGCGCCGCGGACCGGGGATGCCTCAAGACTTTAGGGAAGTGAAGATGCGACACCTAAACGAAAAAGCACTAAAACGACTGGAAATCATTCTTTTTATTGCCGGTGCGATGCTCCTGCTGATCGCCTGTGCCGCCGGCGGGCCCGTCGTCACGGTGACGGAGTTGGGCGATTCATCCAAGGCCCTGAGGAACATCGACCTGAAGAAGGGCGACAAGGCCAAACTGGAGGAGCTGAAAAAGACCATCATCGCCACCCCCCGGGATCCCGGCGCCGCCGCCCTGACGGACATCCTGGAAAAGAGCCCCTCCTACACCGTCGCCGAATATCTGGAGAAATATCCCGAGGGCAAGGACACGACGAGCGACTACAAGATCGGCGGCTACGACGTCCTGAGCATCCAGGTTTACGAAGAGAAGGACCTCTCCCGGGAATCCGTGCGGGTCACCGCCGACGGCTACATCACCTTTCCCCTGATCGGGAGGCTTAAGGTGGCGGAGAAGACCACGTCGGAGATCGAGAAGCTCATCGCGAAGGAACTGGCGGCGAAGGACTATCTTCTGGACGCCCACGTCTCCGTCATGGTGGCGAAATACGAAGGCCGGAAGTTCTCCGTCCTCGGAGCGGTGACGAGTCCCGGGCTCTACCCCCTTCAGGCCCAGGAGCGGGTCCTCGACGGGATATCCAAGGCCGGGGGCATAGCCATCGCCCGCTCCACCGACGCCAAGCAGCAGGAGGCCCAGGCCCAGGAGGGAATGGTCATCAGGACCCTGCATCCGGGGAAGGACGACGAGAAGAAGATCGCCATCACCTTCGACCTCCAGGGGCTGCTCAAGGGAAAGGACCAGCAGGCCAACATCCTCCTCATGGAGAAGGACGTGGTCTATATCCCCAGCGCGGACTACTTCTACATCATCGGCGAGGTCAAGACCCCGGGCTCCTACGCCTTCAACAAGAAGGACATCACCATCGCCGAGGCG
>JAKPZB010000118.1 GCA_029560215.1 Methanobacteriota archaeon
GCCTCGGAGAGCGTGCCGCAGCACGTCCGGGACGGCGCCGTGGACATCGAGATGTACCTGGGACGTTTCGATTCCGCCCTGAACGTTTTCGCCTCCCGGTTCTCCCAGGACCACCGTCTGAACGGAAGGCCGCTGAGGGACGCCCTGCTCAAGGACATCGAAAGGTGGGCGGACCAGGCCTGGGTGTCCCGTTACCGCTACCAGGAATGGCTGGACCTGGCTTCGCTGCTGGACGGCATGCGGGCCTTAGGTCTGGAGGACCTCATCCGGGAACTGCGGGAGAAGGAGGTGCCGCCGGAAGGGCTGGTCAAGGCCTTCCAGAGACGCTTCCGCCGGCTGTGGACCGAGGAGGCGTTGGCCTCCGATCCGGTGCTCAGCCGCTTCCGCCGAGACCACCAGGCCGGCCTGATCGACCGCTTCAACGAGCTTGACAAGGAGCACGTGGAGAGAGGGAGGCACCGAGTGCAGGCCCGGGTGGAGGAGAACCTGCGCAGGAGGAGGGAAGGTACGGACCGCAACCTCCTCCTGAAGCAGGAGACGGAGATCGCCCGGCTGGCCAAGCTCAAGAGGCAGCGCAAGGCCATGCGGGCCATGCTGAGCGAGTGCTGGGACCTCATCGGGCTGCTCAAACCCTGCATGCTCATGAGCCCGCTGTCCGTGGCCCAGTTCCTCGATCGAGAACGGACCAAGTTCGATACCGTCATATTCGACGAGGCGTCGCAGATCTGTCCAGAGGACGCCATAGGTTCGATCGCCCGGGGAAACCAGGTGATCGTGGTCGGGGACAGCAAGCAGATGCCGCCCACCTCCTTCTTTGCGCTCTCGTCCGATGACGAGGACGAGGAGCCGGACCTGGAGAGCATCCTTGACGAATGCGAGACCTGCGGCATGTCCCGGCGCATGCTGATGTGGCACTACCGCTCCAAGGACGAGTCCCTGATCGCCTTCTCCAACCACCAGTTCTACGGTGGGAAGCTGAACACCTTCCCCAGCTCCATCTTCGGGAGGGAGGGGTTCGGCCTGCACCACGTCCTAGTTCCGGAGGGGGTGTTCGACCGAGGACGGAGCCGGACCAATCGCGCCGAGGCCGGGGTGGTGGCGAAGATGGTCCGGGACCATTACGCCAGGAAGGACGGCCGGAGCCTGGGGGTGATCGCCTTCTCCGAGGCGCAGATGGAGGCGATAGACCAGACGCTCAACGAGATGCGCAAGGAGGACAGGGAGCTGGACGCCGTCCTCTCCTCCGAGGAAGGGGAGCCGTTCCTGCTTTACAACCTGGAGAACGTGCAGGGGCATGAACGGGACCGAATCATCCTCAGCGTCGGCTACGGCAAGGACGAGAACGGCAAGTTCGCCCTGAACTTCGGACCGCTGAACCGAGATGGCGGGGAAAGACGCCTGAACGTGGCGATAACCCGGGCCAAGCTTGCTCTGGACATCGTCTCCTCGATACGCTCGGAGGACATCGACCTTTCCGGGTCCAGGAGCAAGGGGGCGCTGCTGCTCAAGCAGTACCTGGCCTTCGCCGAGTCCGGCGGGGACCGGAGGGCCTTGCCCTCCGCCGCGGGCAAGCCGGAGGAGGTCGGCCCGTTCGAGGAATGCCTGTGCAAGGCCCTGGAGGCCAGGGGGCACAAGGTGCGCATGAACGTGGGCACCTCCGACTACCGCGTAGACCTGGCCATCGAGGACCCGAACGAGGAGGGCCGATACCTTCTGGGCATCGAGTGCGACGGGGCGCATTACGTTTCCGGACTGACCGTCCGCGACCGGGACCGCACCAGGCAGGGGCAGCTGAGAAGGCTGGGATGGAAGCTGCACCGGGTGTGGTCCGTGGAATGGTTCCGCAATCCCGAGGGGGAACTGGACCGTATCGAGGAGGCTTTGCTTTCCGCCAGAACTAATGGCTGATGCGGGACTTGAACTCCTTGATGGGCGCGACCGGAGCGGGGTCCACTCCCTTCAGGACCGCCAGGTAATAACTGGCCATGTCCCCCAGCGCCACTCCTTGCAACACATTGCTCAGCAGGTCGGTCCCGGGCAAGGTCACGAATATCGGGTCGAGTCCTCGTTCGTTCATCATCTGCAGGGTGACCTCGGACATGCGCCTCACGGTCGGCATCATCACGGCGGGCATAAGTATCACCGGACGGCAATGGCATCCGGTCCCGCCCTCCAGCCATCCCACCAGCTGGTTGTGGTCCATCTCCGGTATCTCGCCGCTGAAGGCCACCATCTTGGCGTTCTCATTGACCTGGCCCTGCCAACGCAGGGCCACGGAGCGGACCGTGCGGGGGGCGTATATCGCCGGGACCCGGTCCCTCATGGCCAGGGCGATCCTTTTCGCCTGGTTGCGGGTAGCGGGAACATCAGGAGCCAGGGTATCCAGGTACGAGCGCAGCGCCGGGACCGACGCCAGGAGCTGGTCATGGACCTTTACCGGTAAGGCCCTCTGCAGCATCAACGCCAGGGAGCCCAGCAGGTATCCCAGGGACGCCCGCGGCTGGTTGCCCGCCGGAAGCTTGATCAGAGGTTGAGAGTTCTTGAGCGCCAGCTCCTCCAGCTTCCCTCCGGAGGTGACGGTGGCGATGCGGCAGCCCCGGCGCATGGCGTCCTGGTACTGGTCCAGGCTCTCCATGGTGTTCCCGGAATAGCTGGCCACGATGACCAGGGTGTCCTTTCCCGCGTAACCGGGCAGGACCACGTCGCGCGATACCGCCAAGGGGACCGGGATGCTGGGCGCCAGGAGGTCTACCAAAACGTCCCCGGCTATGGCCGAACCGCCCACGGCGCAGATGATCACGTTGCCGGCGCCGCTCAGATCGGGCATCGCCTTCCCCATGGACCATTCGAGCTGGTCCGGGAAAGCGGCAAGCTGCCCCAGCAGGTCCGAGGGGTCCAGCGTTCTCATGCCCGAGATATCGTCCAGTCGCTCTGCCATCGTTAGCTGTAAGAGGCCGGGGATATTTTATACTGACCCGTAACTGGCCGTTTTCGATTACCATTTGAGTTGTAGTAACGCAAGAAATATACTATTACCTCCGTGTTGGAGTGGCCATCATGAGCGACGAGTTGATCGAGAGGGCATTGCAGGACATCGGCCAGGGAAAGATGGTCCTGATATTCGATTCCGACGACCGGGAGCGGGAGACGGACATGACCGTCGCCTCCCAGTTCGTCACAGCGGCCTCCATAAGGGAGATGCGCAAGAACGCCGGCGGCTTGATCTGCACCACCGCCCACCACGACATATGCCAGAAGCTGGACCTGCCGTTCCTGGCGGACGTCCTGGAATGCAACCACGACCGCCACCCGGTGCTGCGGCAACTGGCGCCGAACGATATCCCGTACGATACCAAGTCCGCCTTCTCCATCACCATCAATCACCGGAAGACCTTCACCGGCGTCACCGACAACGATCGCGCTTTGACCGTGTCGGAGTTCGCCAAGCTGTCCAAGGAATCCTATTCCATGAGCTCCGATGAGGCCAGAAGCGCTTTCGGCAAGGCCTTCCGGGCCCCCGGACACATCCATCTTCTGAACTCTACGCCCCAGCTGCTAAGCAAGCGGAAGGGGCATACCGAACTGGCCACGGCCATGATGGTCATGGCCGGCGTCACGCCCTCTGCCACCATCTGCGAGATGATGGGGGACGACGGCAACGCCCTGAGCAAAGAAAAGGCTAAGAGGTACGCGGACCGTTTTGACCTTTGTTTCCTCGAAGGAAAGGACATAATCGAATTCTGGAAGAAGGGCGGTAACGGGAAATGACCAGGGTGATGGCCAGCGGCGTGTTCGATATCCTGCATCCGGGACACCTGAGATATCTTCAGGAGGCCAAGGACCAGGGCGACGAGCTGGTCGTGGTGGTGGCCACCGACGCCACCGTCCGCCGGAGAAAGCATGAGCCGATCACCCCTGAGAACATGCGGCTGGAGCTCATCTCCGCCCTGAAGATGGTCGATAAGGCCTACCTGGGAAGCGACGGGGACATGTTCGGGGTGGTGGAACGCATCCGCCCGGACATCATCGCCCTGGGCTA
>JAKPZB010000127.1 GCA_029560215.1 Methanobacteriota archaeon
GCATGAGCCGATCACCCCTGAGAACATGCGGCTGGAGCTCATCTCCGCCCTGAAGATGGTCGATAAGGCCTACCTGGGAAGCGACGGGGACATGTTCGGGGTGGTGGAACGCATCCGCCCGGACATCATCGCCCTGGGCTATGACCAGGACTTTGACGAGCGCGGGATAGAGGAGACTCTTCAGGAGCGGGGCATGAAGGTAAAGGTGGTCCGGCTCTCCAAGCACGGCGAGGACCTAAACGGCACCCGCAAGATCATCGGAAAGATCATCGACTGGTATAGCAAGAACCAATCGAAGGTCAAGGAGGACTGATGAAGACCATCGGCATCGTGGACACGACCTTCGCCCGGACGGACATGGGCGCTGCGGCCATCGACGAGCTGAAGAGATACGGCACCGGTTACAAGATCATCCGGCGCACCGTTCCGGGCATCAAGGACCTGCCGGTGGCGGCCAAGATCCTTTTGGACGAGGGCTGCGACATCGTCATGGCCCTGGGGATGCCCGGCTCCAAGCCGACCGACAAGATGTGCGCGCACGAGGCGTCCACGGGAATAATCGCCGCCCAGCTGGCGACGAACAAGCACATCATCGAGGTCTTCGTGCACGAGGACGAGGCGGAGGAGGGCAAGCTGGCCTGGCTCATGGAGCAGAGGGCCAGGGAGCACGCCCGGAACGCCTACGACATGATATTCAAGCCCGAGCGGCTGATCAAGAACGCCGGCCGGGGACTTAGGCAGGGCTACGAGGACGTAGGCCCGGTTAGGGAGAGATGAACATGACAAGATACAACATCGGAATAGTGGTCTCGGAGTTCAACTACGACATAACCAGCATGATGCTGGAGAGGGCGAAATCGCACGCCGAGTTCCTGGGGGCGAACGTGGTCAAGGTCATCAACGTCCCTGGCGTTTACGACATACCGCTGGCGGTGAAGGTCCTGTTGAAGGACAACGGCGTGGACGGAGTGGTCACCCTGGGCTGCGTGATCGAGGGGGAGACCGAGCACGACCAGATCGTGATCCAGAACGCGGCCAGGAAGATCACCGACCTGTCCCTGGAGTTCACCAAGCCGGTGGCCTTGGGGATAACCGGCCCGGGAATGACCAGGCTGCAGGCCGAGGACCGCATCGAGAACGCCAAGAACGCCATGGAAGCCTGCGTCAAGATGCTGAAACGCCTTTACTAAACGACTTCCTTCTTACTTTTTAAAAGGAAAAGGAGTTTGAGGGGCGGCCTCAGGCCACCTTCCTCATGTACGACTCGATCTGGTCGAAGGCCTGGCCCAGAATCTGCTCGTTCGGCAGGAACACCATGCGGAAGTGTCCCTTTCCGTACTCCGGGCAGAAACCGGTGCCAGGGACCAGGAGGACGTGGCACTGGTGCAGGATGTCCAATACGAACTCGCGGTCGCTCTTCCAGTGGTCCGACTCGATCTTGGGGAACATGTAGAAGGCGGCCTGCGCCTTGACGCAGCTCAGCCCGGGTATCTCGTTCACCCGCTTGTAGGCGAACTCCCCGCGGGACCTGAGCTTGCTACGCATCCCTTCAAGGTGGTCCTTGGGGTGCTTGAGCGCCTCGATCACCGCCATCTGGCAGGGGGCGTTGGCGCTCAACCGGAGCCGAGCCTGCTTGTGCACGGCCTCCTCGATCTCGTCCAGCTGGTGAGTGGTGTCGTGGAACGCCGCGTATCCCAACCTCCAGCCAGGCAGCAGGTCCACCTTGGAGAAACCGTTCACCAGGATGGTCGGGACGTCCTTGGCCAAGGTGGCGGGCGAATGGTGCTCGCCCTCGAAGGTCATCAAGTCGTATATCTCGTCGGATATGACGAACAGCCCGTACTCCCCGGCCAGGTCCACGATATCCTTCAGACGCTTTTCGCTGTATACCGCTCCGGTGGGGTTGTTGGGGTTGATGACGGCGATGAACTTGGTGCGCGGGGTTATCTTCTTCCTCAGGTCGTCCACGTCCGGCTGCCAGCCCTCCTCCTCGATGGTGCGGTAGGTGATGGCCTTGCCACCGAAGAACTTGGGGAACTCGAGATAGGAGGTGTAGCTGGGCCCCGGGACGAGCGCCTCGTCGCCCACGTCGATGGTGGCCGCGCAGATCATCTGCAGCGCCTCCGTGACACCGTTGGTCACGACCATGTCCTTGAGGCTCAGGTCGATGTTGTTCTTCTTCTTCTCCTTCTCGATGATGGCCTTGCGTAGCTCGACGTTGCCCTCGGACTCCTCGTAGCCGTTGTCGCACTTCTCCACGGCGGCACAGAGGGCGTCCCTTACATGTTTCGGCGTTTCGAAGTCGAACTTGTTGGGGTCCCCGATATGCAGCTTTATGATCTTGTGACCCTGCTTCTCCAGCTCCCTCGCTGGAAGCAGCATCTCCCGGATCGCGTAGCTGATACCCATAGTGCGCGCGGTGGCTTTCATGGTATCAACCGGGATGATGAAATTACTGCTATATTAGCCTTCGATTCTCCGACACTATGCCGGACCAAGGGGCCAGGGCCGACATTTCTCTTCGGTTCACGGAGGAACATACATTTTATAGTGGTTCCCGCACTAGCCGCAGGCATGGCCGAGGTCCGGCTAGGGAAGATGCACCTACGGTGGTGCGACCAGTGCAACGTACCAGTTCTGGAGGACGCCCATTGCGCCCGCTGCGGAAATACCACGCGCCAAGTGGAGATGACCCCTCCCGGGGACGCCAGGCCGGCCTTCCAGCACGATATCGATTTCGTGCGGAAGCAGGTCGATCGCCAGTTCGGCGAAGGCTCCGGCGAAGCGCTGCTGCCGGACGGTCACGTTTATCTATTCAACAAGGTCCCGGCCCTGGACCGCATGGACGAGGTCATCGCCGATGGTGAGGTGATCGTCACCATGCGCTACGATCTCGGCATCGGGTGGAGGGCGCTGCCCCGGGTCCATGCGGCGGCAAGGATCGTCCGGAAGGCCAGCAAGAACCTGATCTGGGCCGACCAGGGGGCGGTCGAGCCGATACTGGGGAACCAGAGCCTGATGGCTCCCGGCGTCAACAAGGTGGTCGGCGACTTCCAGAAGGGCGAGGAGGTCATCGTCCTCGATCCGGAGGGCAACGCCCTGGCCACAGGCGTGGCCCGTATGTCCTCGGAGGAGATGCGTCAGGCCGAGCGGGGCGCGGCGGTCAAGGTCCGCTGGTCGGAACGAACGGTCCCTCCGGCGGAAAGGCCGGCGGCGGACTGGAACATCGCCATCGAGGCCAACGCCAAGGTCATGGAGAGACGCGCCCAGGAGAGCGTGGAGTTCATATTGAGGCTCGCGGAAGAGCACCGGGACATTCCCCAGGTGGTCTCCTTCTCCGGAGGAAAGGATTCCCTGGCCACGCTGCTGCTGACCAGAGAGGCCGGACTGAACCTGCCGGTCTTCTTCATCAACACCGGACTGGAGTTCCCGGAGACGGTGGCCTACGTTCACCGTTTGAAAGAGGAACTGGACCTGGACCTCGTCCTCGGCAAAGCCGAGGAGGACGCCTTCTTCGGCAACCTGGAGTTCTTCGGCCCGCCTGGGAAGGATTACCGCTGGTGCTGCAAGACCAACAAGCTGGGCCCCACCGTCAAGGCCATAGTGGAGCACTATCCGAACGGGGTGCTGTCGTTCATCGGGCAGAGGCGTTACGAATCGGAGCAGCGCTCATCGAAACCTCGAGTGTGGCGCAACCCCTGGACCCCCGGGCAGATCGGCGCCTCGCCGATACAGGATTGGACGTCGCTGCACGTCTGGCTATACACGTTCAAGAGCGGCGTCAGCTACAACCCCTGGTACGAGAACGGACTGGACCGCATCGGCTGCTTCCTCTGCCCGGCCTCGGACATGGGTGACCTGGATATCGCTCGCACCAGCCCCACCTACGAACGGTGGGAGGCCTTCCTGAAGGCATACGCGGAAAGGAAAGGGCTGGGACCGGAATGGGTGGAGCACGGGCTATGGCGGTGGAAGAGGGTGCCCCCTTCGGTCATGGAGGAGCTGAAGCGCAACATCCCCGGCTTCGAACTGGTGAGGAAGGAAGTGCCGCGCACCGGCGAGGGCAACCTCCGCCTGAAGATGCAGGACGGTTTCTCGCCCTGCACATTGGGGTTCAGCATCGAAGGGGCGTTCTCCCGCGACCTGGACCTGGAGCAGGTGAAGAGCGTCCTCAACATGGTCGGCGAGGTGGACGCGGGAGCGGACGAGGGATGGTGCGCTGTCGGCAACGTCACGATATTCAGGGAGGGCGCCCTGATCGCCAAAGGAGCGGACCAGGAAAAAATAAAAAAGGATGTGGAAAGGGTTCGCCGTGCGGTGGTTAAGGCCGAGGAATGCGTCGGGTGCGGGGTGTGTATCGCCAGATGCAATGAGGGTGCACTTGTGCTGATGCGGGGTAAGGTTCGCGTCGAGGCGACCCGATGCATCCATTGCGGGGATTGCTTCGAGCCTTGCCCAGCGATCAGCTTCGGCGACGCCGCGTTTGACTTTTAAAGGCCACCGGCAACATCTAGTGGACGGTGGCCAAGTCGGTCGGCGCAGCCCTCGTTGACCCCCTCCGCATCAGCGCACGAAGTCGATGTCGTCGTCCCGGTTCCGCGGCCTCTGCTGCTGGTAGGGTTGCTGGTACTGCTGCTGTTGGTACGGCTGCTGGTACTGCTGATAGCCCTGGTTTCCCTGCATTCCGACCGGTGCGCCACGGCTGCCCATGATGTACTTGGACTTGGCGCCGGTGATGATGAGCAGGACCTTGACCACTCCCTCCAGCTCGGGGTCGATGGAGCATCCCCAGATGATACGGGCACGGGGAGAGACGCTGTTGGTGACTATCTCCGCCACGCGCTGGGCCTCGCCCACGGTCATGTCCGGGCCGCCGACCACGCGGATCAGGGCGCCCTTGGCGTCCTTCAGCTCGATCTCGCCCAGCATGGGGGACGTCAGAGCCTCGTGCACCGCGAACTTGACGCGGTCGTCCTCGTCGCTGTTGCCCTCCCCGATGCCCACGAAGGCCACTCCGCCCTCGTTCATGACGGTCATGATGTCGGCGTAGTCCAGGTTGACCAGGCCGGGCTTGGTGATGATCTCGGTGAGACCCTTTATGGTCTGCATGAGCACCTCGTCGGCCACCTTGAAGGCGGCGTCGACCGGCAGCTTGGGCACCAGCTCCAGGAGCTTGTCGTTGGGAATAACGATGGTGGTGTCGCAGATGAGCCTCATCTTGTTCAGGCCATCCAAGGCGTTCTCCATGCGCACGGTGCCTTCGGCCTTGAAGGGCATGGTGACCACGCCGATGGTCAGAGCGCGCACCTGCTCCTTGGCGATGCGGGCCACATAATGAGCGGAACCGGTACCGGTGCCGCCGCCCAT
>JAKPZB010000128.1 GCA_029560215.1 Methanobacteriota archaeon
CCTCGCGCGTGGGCTCGGCCAGCGCAGAAAGCAGCATCTCCATCTCGAAGGCCTCCAGGGAGCCGAACACGTTCTCGTCGCTGTAGAGCACGCAGGGGATGTGCGCGTCGTGCAGGGTGTCGCGGACCATGCGCGCCTGGATGTTGGTGCGCACGAGCACGGCCATGTCCCGGGGTTTCAACGCCTCGCTGCCGAGCGTCACGACACCCGTTCCTGAAAGGTTCAGGAGCCGGGAGATTTCGAAGGCCACGGCCCTGCACACAGCACGTTTCGCCTGCTCCACCGTGAGCCGGGCCCCGTCTTCTGCCTCCAGGAACCAGACCGTGAGAGGCCCTCCCTCCACGCCGGCCAGGTCCTTCCGGTCTTTCTTCGGCGCGGGCTCGGCCGGCTCGAAGCGCATCCAGTCGAATATGAACGGGTCGGTTACCCCGGAGAACATCTTGTTCACCGCCTCGATGAGGCCCGGGGTACTCCGCCAGTTGTGGAGCAGGGTGTGGGTGTTCTTCTCCGCCACTGCGGCAGCGGCCTTTGCATAGGTAAACACGTCCGCGCCCCGGAAGCTGTACACTGCCTGCTTGGGATCGCCGATGAAGAACAGGGTCGATCCCGTGAAGCACCGGGTGAAGATCTCGTACTGGAGCGGATCCGTGTCCTGGAACTCGTCGATGAGGGCCGCGGTGAACCTGGCCCGCACCGTTTCCGCCAGGGCTTCGCCGCTCCTGGAGAGCAGGGCGTTGTGCATCCTCAGGAGCAGGTCGTCGAAGTGCAGGACGCCCTGCCTCTCCTTGCGCCTCGCCAGGGCCCTGTCCAGAAAGCCGAGGAACTCCACCTTCAGGGAGGTGAGCACCTCTTCCATCACATCCGCAAGGGCGGAAGCTGCTTCATGCAGGGTCTCACAGAGAGCCAGGAATCGATGCCCGGTGAAGACAGCGGTGCTTTTCTTTGCCTTTTCTATGTATTCTTGAGAAAATTTGTTCATGGCTTCGGGCATAGGAAGGTCAGGACGAGTTGCAGCGAGGAAAAGGTCCAGCTCCGAGAGAAGTGCCGGCGCATTTCCGGCATTGATCATGTTCTGCCTGAAGTTTCTCGGGTCGGCCAGGATCATGGCGATCTCATCGCGATCCTGCGGCCAGGCCTCCTTGAGCGCAGTAAATGCATTCCTGTACACACCAAGCGCTGCTTTCATGTTCCCTGCCGTGCCGGCATGGTCACTTTCAGGGATCACCGCTGCGGCGAGGTTCCTCTGCCCCGCAAGACCCATGAACCACTCCGGCCTCACCCTGCGGGAACGGGCGAACGAGATGAACTCGGGCACGTCGCAGGCGGTGATGTGCATGCGGTAGAAGTCGTCCGCGATGGCCGCCACCATGTCGGCCTGGTCTGCGACGAGCTCGGTTTCAAAGGGGCTCGAGGTCTCGAAGGCCATCTCCCTGAGCATGCGCTGGCAGAAGCCGTGGATGGTGGAGATGGCGGTCTCGTCAAACCTGGCCAGGGCATCGTCCAGGATACCGACGGCCTGCGCGCCGCCACCGACCCTGTCAATGAGCCACGTCATGAACTGATCGTCCGAGGCCCCATGCACAAAGGCTTCGCGTGCCTGGCGCAGCTTGTCCCTGATCCTCGTCTTGAGTTCGTCCGTGGCGGGAACGGTGTAGGTGACAACGAGTATGGACTCCACGGGCACCCTCTTCTCCAGGAGGAGCCGCAGGAAGAGCGACGCGATGGTGTAGGTCTTGCCCGTGCCCGCGCTTGCCTCGATGAGGTGGGTGCCAGCGAGATCGAGGGCCATGAGGTCAAGGGATCTGTTCATGCCCCGGCCTCCACGGCATCGAGGATCGGGCCGTACACGGCCATGGCCGTCTCGCGGAACTCTCCGTCCAGGGGGTCTGTTCTAGGGAAGCAGATGAGCAGGGACGGATCCTTTGCCTCGCCACTTAGGTACATGCTCCCTTCCCACGTCTTGCGTGCCTCCTGCATGGCCCGCTCGTCCCTGCCGTGCTTCTTCATGGTCTCGGCATAGGCAAGCGAGCTCTTCGGAAAGAAATGCACAGCCTTGCACAGGCCCTGCCAGTAGACGTCCAGGAGCTTCCTGAGCATGGTCAGGGGATCCTCCACGGCACCGAGCCGGGTCATGCCCTGACTGTGAATGTGCAGTGCCGTCACCCGCTCTCCCGGGTGTGTCGCCTGGAGAAGGAGCAGGGCGAGCCATGCTCTCATGAGGTCGCTGCTCGTCATCTTCGCGTAACGGAACGAGAGCAGGCCGGTGCCGCCCAGGCTTTCCACCGACCCCGTGACGGTGAACCCGTCCACCTTGAGGGACACGTCCTTCCTGACCATTTCGCGGCCTTCCATGGCCCTTTCTATGAGCGGGAAGAAGGCATCGATATCACGGGAGAGAATGTCCAGCGCCATCTCGCCGGGCGCGCCGTGGGGCAGCACCCCCTCGGCCCTGAGCCGTTGCAGATCGGCCCTGGCGGTCTTGCCTGCACGTCTTTCCATGAGGATACGCTGCTGGAGGCCGTAGCGCTCAAGGCCTGCCAGATCGAAGGGCTCCCGGTCAAGCAGGGTCTCCTCCTCCCAGGGCAGTGCTGCGCCCAGCCGGTGGCGCAGGAAGAACCGTGCCGGAGCCCGGAAGAACTCCAGGAGGCGCTCCAGGCCCACGGTCCTGAACTCCTCCCCGGGCTCGGCAAGCTTCGCAGCCCTCGCCATTTCCCTGCCCTGGATGCGCAGCGCACGCGCCGCAAGGGCATTGTCAGGTGAGTAGCTGAACAGCCCCGATCCCGGGGTGAAGTATTTCGGGTTGAAGGCCTGGAGGCAGTGGCTCCTGACCACCTTGGGCCTTTCGAAGGCCCGGTCCAGGTACTCGAGCAGACTGCTCACCACCACGGACGGCGGGATGGCCGCATTGTCCTGGATGCCCTGGCCGATGTAACTGATGGACAGCACGTCCCGGGCCGAGAGCAGGGCCTCGAGGAAGAGGTAGAGATCGTCGTCGCGCCTGGAGCGGTCGCCCTTCCGGGGCTCCATGGCCATGAGGTCGAGCCCGTTTGCATAGTCCCTGCGGGGGAAGGCCTCGTGGTTCATGCCCAGGAGACAGATGACCTTCAATGGAACGCTCCGCATGGGCAGCATGGAGCAGAAGGTGACTCCCCGCTCGAGGAACCCGGCACCCTCGGCTGCATGGCCGAAGGCCCTGCCGAGGACCTGCCTGAGCACGTCGCTGCTCAGCGTTCCCCTGAACCCGGCATCCTGGCCTGCCTTCTCCAGATCCCGCACCACGGCCTTGAGCTGCAGCATCTCCTGCACCCCGTCCTCGGTCACGGCGAAGAGGTCGTCTATGATCCGCAGCAGCACCTCCGTCCACCCGGCAGGTCCCCGGTCCCGCCTGAGCTCGTCAACGGCAGCGAAGAGCCTCTCCACGAAATCGGCAAATCTCCCCAGGAGTTCCGCGAACCCCGGGTCCATGCCATCGAAGGGCGCGATGCCCGCGAAAAGCTCGTCTCCACCTTCCATGGCATAGCCCAGCAGGAGCCTGGCGAGGCCGAAGTGCCAGGTGTTCTCCCCATACCCGGGCAGACCCAGGTCCTCCTTGTCCTTCCCGTCCCTGCCCCAGCGGATGCCAGCGCCTGTCACCCAGGCATGGATCTCGCCGAGGTCCCCCTCATCAACACCGAACCTCCTGCGCACCGGCTCCTTGTCGAGCAGGTCCATGACCATCGACGCCTCGTAGCGCCGTCCTGCCAGGTCGATCACTGCCATGAGCGCATCCGCGAGCATGGAGCTCCTCCTGAACGACCGGTCCGAGATGCTGTAGGGGATGCGGCACGCATCGTCCCGGTCCTTGTCGAACACCGCGCGGATGAGGGGTGCGTATGCCTCGATGTCCGGCGCCATGACGAGTATGTCCCTGGGCTCGAGGCAGGGGTCCCGCTCGAAGAGGTCAAGGAGCGTGTCCAGGAGCACCTCAACCTCCCGCATGGGGCTGTGACAGGAGTGGACCTGAATGGAGCGGTCATTCCCCTTCACCTCCCTCACCCCGCCACCGCCGGGCAGCCTCAGGTTCAGGATGTCGGCCTGGACCTGTGCGAGCATGGTATCACCTCCACCCTCCTCGAACAGATCAAACTGCTGGGGGTCCAGGTCCAGGACCATGTCCAGGAAGTTCCTGCCGAGCCTTCCCATGCCTGCGAGCAGGTCGTTGCGCGACTCCCAGTGCATGTCCTCCTCGACAGTCCTGGCTATGCGCCGCGCCGGGACGATGTCCGCCCAGTATTCCCTGCAGGGGTTCAGGCAGTAGATGCTGACGTCAATCCTCTCGGACAGTCCTTTGAGCATTTCCAGGTGGAATGCGGGCAGGTACGAGATACCGAAGATGGAGACCCGCTCGGGCAGCAGGGATATGTCGGCATGTATGATTTCCTGTGCAAAGTGCTGCTTGAGCCGGGCGCGGTGGTGTGGGTCGCTTCCCTCGATCACCTTCCTCCAGAGCATGGCCTGCCACTTCTCAGGGTACGCAGGGGCTTTCTTTCCCTTTTCCCAGCGCAGGATGAGCTCTGGCCTGAATATGACGTACTGGTCATAGAGGTTGGCCATCATGGAGCTGAACTGGTAGAGCTTCACGCCCTGCTCGTCGTTTTCCAGGTAGTCCTTGATGCGGGCAAAGTCCTTGAGTGCGAGGAGATCGGGCAGGCAGTCCATGATGCGCAGCGTGAGGGCATCCTTTTCGAAGATTGGGGGCAGCGTGAGTCCGGGCAGGATGCGGGAGAACATGTCGAGCACGAAGGCGTTGGGAAAAGGCCACTTGATATTGGAGCAGATGCCGTGCATGCGGGCGAGTTCCATGGAAAGCCATCGCTGCATGCCGCGGCTCTGGACCACGATGAGCTCGGGAGTGAGCGGGGATGAGAGCGGGGTGGCGAGGGTCTCGGCGAGGGCCTGCGAGAGGACCTCGAGCCGGTTGCTCTCGATGAGTTTCAGGTTGGGCACCCGTATACCTCCAGATTCAGTTAAAGTGAGGGAATTATAGCATGGTTACATCAGGTTGTGGGTGAAGAAATATTGGTTTTTTCGTCTAGAATGAAGAGGGTGTTGCTGTGCAATTATGCACTCTGATTGCACGTTTGCACCCATTGTCCAAGGGAGAATGCTGTAAAGATTATTGATTCGATTCATACAACAACAGTAGCAGAGCCAATGGGGCAAGCATAGAAGTACCCTGCTCGGGCGGCAATACACCAATCACAAGACAGGTCATACCCGCTCACTAATCAGATTCAATAATAACGCCGCATTCCTCACACTGGTATCGGGTCTTTTCCCGGCCTGCCGGCATGAACTCCTCAAAGTCATCCCGCCTCGTGCCGTCCGCTGCAAAACATTCCGGGCAACACCCCCCCTGCAGCTCGTCGGCGGTGATGGTCAGGTGGCAGTGCCTGCAGCGGAGCCTGCCCTTGGTGGGGGGCAGGAGAACCAGGTGCTTATGCCTGCATGCAGTCATATGATAGGGATTTAATGAAGTTCGAGCGGTGAATCAAGTCTTCCCTGATACAGAAGGGCACGGAATCCTTTCGGTCGTTCCGTGCCCTTCATGACTTCTCTTTCCCGTTTGATATCTTGCTGTCCTCCTGTGTTGATCACCCTTGAGAACGTACTTCCTTATGGCGCCCTGTACACGGCTCCATACGGATGAAAGTCGGAAGATCCCCTCACCTTCAGATGCGTCCTCAGGTCATCCAGCAGTGTCCTGTTGATGCCCCTGACGTTTCTCAGCTCGTCGACGGAGCTGAAGGGACCGTTGGAATCCCTGAAATTCACGATGTTCCTGGCAGTGTCCAGGTTGATGTGGGGCAGCATGCTCAGCTCCTCTACAGTCGCCGAGTTGATGTTCAACGCCCCGGTGCTGACGTCGCTCATGTCCTGACCTCCGGCATATGCCGTGAGCCCCAGGCCTACGATGAATACCGCTGTTACCAATATATGTTTCATGCTTTTCATGGCCTTGTCTCCTTTACCTTGAACTCGCCTTATCGGCTGCCGCGCTAGTAGGGCCAGCAACGACCAGAGTCAAGGCCTCCTGCGGCCACTTTTCCATCAGGCTGGAATCATTCCCTTTTTCAAATGAGCACCTTTACTTTCATCGCGTGCGTCAATATGAGTAGGTGATGAACATGTACACGAAAACCGGCATCCCGTGCTTGTTCCTCTGCATGACGACACTCTTGGTCATGGGGTTCGATACCGCACCGGAACTGGATGATATCGTGGCACGCACGGGGAAGGACCCTGCATCATACCTTGCGGAAAAGGCGACAGCCAACCGGCTTGTCCTGCTCGGTACCCGGCACGACAGCAGGCAGGGCAACGACCTGATCCTGGATGCCCTGCCGGCCCTTGCCGGACAGGCCGGGGTTACCGTTCTCTTTGTCGAGATACCCACGAGCCAGCAGGGGGCCATCGACCTCTTCAGCAGGGGTCTGGGTCCGGCCTGCGACATCAGGATCCCCGACATCATAGGGGGCCAGGGCTACTCCAGGATCATCACCAAGGCACGGGAGCTCGGCATGGAGATCATTGCCATCGACGCGGACGAAGGCTCCCTGGAAGAGCGGGATCGGTGGATGGCCGGGCGCGTCTCGGCGTACTTCGCGATCCATAGCGCAGCCAGGGGCCTGGTGGTGGTCGGCAACTCCCATGTGTACAGGAATGTTGCGTGGGCCCATGGGGGCTGCCCGACAATGGCGGAGCGCCTCGGGGAACTGAAGCCCTTTTCCGTTGTCATGTGGCCCGATGCCATTGACAGAGGTGCGCCGGTGGCTCTCGACGTCGATGCCAGGACATTCCTCGGCCTGAAGGATCCGACGCTGCAGTGCATGAACGTCAATGCCCGGACCTGTCTGGCCACCACCGCTGACGGGGTCATCCTCCTGGGAAAACACCCGCACTGAAGCGGCTGTCGTCCTAGATTATATCCGGGAACTCCGGCTTTTTCTTCTCCAGGAACGCGCCCACCCCGTGGACACACTCACCCGAGGCGATGAGCGCCGTGGCAAGCTCCTCCTCCATGTCGAGCATGGCGCCGTAGGGGATGTCCTGCGCCTGTCTGAACAGGCTCAGCGCGGCCCTGACCGCACGGGGACCATTTTCGGCAATGGTCTGGGCCAGGGTGATGGCCTCGAAGAGCGCCCTGCCCTTCCGGCTCACCCGGTTCACCAGGCCCATGCTCAGCGCCTCGTCCGCGGCCACCTTCCGGGCCGTGAGGACCAGGTCGGCCGCCCGGGACGGTCCTATCAGACGCGTCAGCGCAGGACCTCCGCCCCAGTCCGGCATGAGACCCAGGCGCGCCTCGGAAAAGCAGATCACGGCATCCGGGTCCATGACCCGCAGGTCGCATCTGGCCGAGAGCTCGGCGCCACCGCCGTAGGCGAGCCCGTTCAGTGCCGCTATGATCGGTGCCGGGACGGTCACGAAGGCGTCGATGGCGGTGCGGATGTCGCGAATGAGTTTCTTCGATGGCCCCCTGTCCCCGGTGGACATGGCCTTGACGATGCTGTCCACCATGGGGTTGTCCGGGTTCACGTCGAACCCGGCACAGAACGCCACGTCACCCGCTCCGGTGACCACCACGGCGCGCGGAGGTTTCACCTTGAGCTCCTGCGCCACGGCGGCGATTCTCCCGAACATGGCCTCGTTGAAGGAGTTCCTCCTCCCGGGCCGGTCGATGGTGACCACGGCCACAGGACCCTTCCTCTCCAGACGGATGAGTTCACTGTCCATTTGAGCTCCCCCGATCGTCCTCACCCCCACAGGTTCACGATGTAACGGCCCTGGTGGCCACCCGCCCTGATCCTGTCCATGGCGCCGCCCACATCACCGAGCGGAATCTCTGATGCCAGGCTCTCGAGCCAGGGAAACTTCCACTCCCCGGCGAGCATGTCCCAGGCCCTGGCGCGCCGGGGCATGGGGCAGTTCTGCGAGTCGATGCCGAAGAGCGTCACCCCGCGCAGGATGAACGGGTACACGGTGAGGTGGATGTCACCGGACACCACGTTGCCGCAGCACGTGATGGCCCCTTCGGCGCGTATCGAGCGGATGGCCGAGGTGAGCACGCTGCCACCCAGGGTCTCCACGCACCCGGTCCACCGGTCCTTGAGCATGGGCCTGGGGCTCTCGTCGATGAACTCGGCAGGCTCGATCACCTGTGCGGCGCCGATCTT
>JAKPZB010000029.1 GCA_029560215.1 Methanobacteriota archaeon
TCATCGGCCTTAAAGACACCTACTCCTACAACACCGACCCCTATGGTAACGCCGACCAGTACGGCGTCGGCACCCTCACCGAGCGCTGGTCCAACGAATTCAACGCCAAGACGGGCTACACCATCGGCGGCAATTTCCGCCCCATGCTCTACTACAACTACTTCATTCAGCAGTACAACAACACCATGAAGGACTGGGCTCAGAACTACGGCCAGAACCAGTTCGGCGCCGGCCTCCAGTACCGTGTCATGCCCAACACCTGGGCCTTCGTCCGGTACATGTACACCCAGAAGTCCTACATCGACAACCTCGATCCCACGGTCACCAAGGCCGATTCCAAGACCAACGCCGCCCAGTTCGGTTTTGCCTGGGATTCCGGGGCCAAGCTCAGCGGTGAAGTCAACTTCGGTTATCAGTGGCGCCGTTACGACAACGAATACGTGAACGTCAACAACACCGGCGTCCGCCGCGAGGAAGTGAACTCCTGGTCCGCCGCAACGAACGTCAACTTCACCCCCCTGGAGAAGACGATCCTCGGCCTGAGCATCTGGAGAACCCTCCGCGACTCCGGCTCCAATACCAACGAAAACTTCTGGGACAGCGGCATCGGCCTCAACCTGAGCCACAACTTCTTCACGAAATTCACCTTCAAGATCGGCGGCAGCTTCGCCGCCAACGACTACAACCGGCCGCCGACGGGCAGCCCCACCAACGTGATCCTCGACAAGAAGCGGCAGGATAGCAACTGGACCTTCAACACCGGTCTTGACTACGCCGTTCAGGACTGGCTGGGTTGCGGGGTCGGCTATGCCCTCGTGACCAAGAACTCCAATTATGAAGAAAATGATTATGTGGACAACCAGATCAGTGTAAACCTCAAGATCGTTTATTAAGGGAAGGGGAGGGACAATCATGATTGCCTTGAAAAAACAGTTACACGTAAAAGAGTTGTTCGGCCGGCGGAGGCATCAGGCGACCTTGGCGTTCTTCTCCCTGACCCTGATTGCCTTGCTGATCGCCTTTACGGCCGGCGGCGCCGAGGCCGCCATCGCCAAGATCACCAGCGTCAAGGGCGCCGTGATTGTGAATCAGGCGGGTAACGTCTCCGACGTCACCGCTCCCGGCTTGGCGCTGAACGACGGCGATCAGCTCCTCACCAAAGAGGGAGAGGCCCAGGTGACCTTCAACGACGGCGCGATCCTCAAGATGCAGCCTTATACCAAGGCCATGATCCAGGAGCGCAAGGAAACGAAGGGCACGATCTTCAAGACCAAGGAGAACGCCCGGCGGCTTACCTGCTACACCGGCAAGTTCTGGTTCAAATCCGGGGCCTCCAAGACCAAGAATTATCTCCAGTCCCCCACGGCCGTCGCCGGCCTGAGAGGGACGGATGCCGACTTCGGCTTCAATCCCGAGCGGATGCAGACGCTGCTCAACATGTACAGCGGCCAGGCCGCCGTCATCGGCAACGTCATCCGGGGCTTCTTCCAGAATCCCGGCGTCTCGGCGGCCCAGAAGAGCCAGGTTTACCAGAACCTGGAGAAGGCCTACGCCGTCACCGTGGAGACGAAGAAGGCCAACGAAAACCCCGCCCTGACCCAGGAGCAGAAGACGATCAACACCGCGGCGGCAAAGGTGGAGGCCCTGCAGGTCGTTGAGCAGGCCGCCCAGATCCTCGTTCAGACCAACCCCGATCCGGTGGTCAAGACCCAGGCCCAGGCCACGTCCCAGGTGGTGACCGCCACCATTACCACCGTGAAGATCCAGGAGCAGGTCGCCAAGACGGAGATCATCCGCCAGGCGGCGGTCCAGGAGGTCCAGAAGGCCCAGGCGGCGGGGGACACCCAGAAGGCCGCGGAGGCCCAGAAGGTCGTCCAGCAGGCGACAGTCGCCGTCCGACAGGAGCAACAGGCGGCCCGGCAGGCGGAGCAGCGGGTCCAGCAGGCCGTGACCCTCCTGGCGGTGGGCAACGTGACCGCGGTGGCGGCCCAGGTCCAGCAGGTCCAGCAGATCGAGCAGCGGGTCCAGCAGCAGGCGCAGCAAGTCCAGCAGGCGGCGCAGCAGGTGGTCACCACGGTGGCGACGACCTTGCCGACCACCATTGCCACGACGATCGCTACCACCGTAGCCGCGACGGCGGAAACCACGGCGGCGACCACGGCGGAAACTACGGCGGCTACCACCGCCGCGACGACGGCGGAAACCACCACGACGAGCGTGGCAACCACCATCCCGCTGCCCACGTCCTCCACCTCGTCCTCGACCTCTTCGTTTGCCACGACGACGAGCCCGAAGTAATGGCGCAGTGAAGATTAATCAACGCTGATCAATCTTTCCCCCCCTTCAAAAAAGGGGGGGAAATTTTTTCGTAAATGAGATAAACGGGGGCGCTCGAAAGCAGGCGGCCTGGATGGCTGAGGCAATGCCCAGGGGCCGCGGATGCGCCACGGAACGGGGGCGCCTCATGACTTTTGGGAAGAGGAGATGCGACACCTAAACGAAAAAGCAATAAAACGACTGGAAATCATTCTTCTTATTGTCGGCGCGATGATCCTGCTTATTGCCTGCGCCGGCGGGCCTGTCGTCACGGTGACGGAGCCGGGCGATTCGTCCAAGGCCCTGAAGAACATCGACCTGAAGAAGGGCGACAAGGCCAAGTTGGAGGAACTCAAGAAGACTATTACCGCCGCCCCCCGGGACCCCGGCGCCGCCGCCCTTTCCGACATCCTGGAAAAGAGCCCCTCCTATACCGTGGCGGAATATCTTGAGAAATATCCCGAGGGTAAGGACACGACCAGCGATTACCGGATCGGCGGCTACGACGTCCTGAGCATCCAGGTTTACGAGGAGAAGGACCTCTCCCGGGAGTCCGTGCGGGTCACCGCCGACGGCTTCATCACCTTCCCCCTGATCGGGCGGTTGAAGGTGGCGGAGAAGACCACCTCGGAGATCGAGAAGCTCATCGCGAAAGAGCTGGCGGCGAAGGACTATCTCCTCGATGCCCACGTCTCCGTCATGGTGACGAAGTACGAAGGCCGGAAGTTCTCCGTCCTCGGGGCGGTGACGAGTCCCGGCCTCTACGCCCTCCAGGCCCAGGAACGGGTCCTGGACGGCATCTCCAAGGCGGGCGGCCTGTCTATCGCCCGCTCCACCGACGCCAAGCAGCAGGAGGCCCAGGCCCAGGAGGGCATGGTCATCCGGACCCTCAATCCGGGGAAGGACGACGAGAAGAAGATCGCCATCACCTTCGACCTCCAGGGACTCCTCAAGGGGAAGGACCAGCAGGCCAACATCCTCCTCATGGAGAAGGACGTGGTCTATATCCCCAGCGCGGACTACTTCTACATCATCGGCGAGGTCAAGACCCCGGGCTCCTACGCCTTCAACAAGAAGGACATCACCATCGCCGAGGCG
>JAKPZB010000046.1 GCA_029560215.1 Methanobacteriota archaeon
GCGGCAAGCTGCTGGAGATGCTCAACCGCAAGCTGAGGGTGCCGGAACTGGCAATAGGCAACGTCAACGTCCTCAAGGACCGCACCGAGTTCGAGGTCCACAAGGACTCCGCCAAGAAGGTGCTTATGGAGCTGAAGAGCCTCCGGGTGGACGACAAGAAGCTGAAGGTGGAGATCGTTCACCGGGAGCTTCCGCCGATCTCCATGCAGTGAGCTCTAAACATCTTTCAAAAATTTTGATAAAAAAAGAAAAAGGAAGGGTAAGGGGTTTCACTTCTTGCGCTTCCTGGTGATCGTCTGCAGCAGGGCGATGATCGGGTACCTGCTCTTCTTGTCCGAGTTGGACACCTTGCCGGTGAGCAGGATGTCCTTCTTGAACAGGGTGACCGCTATGAACATGGTCAGCAGCGCGACGGCCGAGGTGTAGACGATCCCGCCGAGCACCAGCGCGTAGTCGTCGAACATCAGGGAGCGCATGGCGATCATGGGGTGCGAGAACGGTATGGCCAGCACGAGCACCCTGACCATCATCGGCAGCGTGTCCACGTCGGTGAACATGGTCACGAACATGGGGATCATGGCCAGGAACGTGACGGGCATGGTCATGGTCTGGGCGGCCTTGTAGTTCTTGGTGAAGATGCCCAGGATCATGCAGAGGGCCAGGGCGAACACCAGGGAGGCGAACAGGGACATCCCGACCAGCACGTAGTCCACTATGCTCAGGGTGAGCCCGAACTCCGCCAGATCTATGGAGCTGGAGCCCATCAGCGAGTCGAAGTAGTAGCTCATGCCGAACATGTAGATGACGGCCATCAGCAATCCCACCAATGCCGCGCCGATGAGCTTCCCGAAGACTATGGATGTTCGGCTTACAGGCATGGTCAGCAGGGTCTCCAGGGTCTTGTTCTCCTTCTCCGAGCCCATGGACGAGATGACTATGGAGCCGGCGTAGATGATCACCATCATGACTATGAGCGGCATGACGAACGACTGTGACGACATCACGCTGGAAATGGCAATAGGGGAGATTCCGTCCATCTCCTTGCCCTTGAACAGGGTGGTCTCGTAGTACTGCGTGGGGTTCAGGATGAGCGAGGCGTTGTCGCTCAGGTTGCCGTTGATGAGGGTGGCGGATATGGCCTGGTCCACGTACATCAGGTTGGCGTCCGCGGCCGCCCCGGGCACCGAGTCCATTATGCCCGCGCCCTTCATTATCCAGAATATCTCGATCGTTCCACGGGTATCGTTCTCGATGTCCGAGGTGAAGTTGCTGGGGATGATGAAGAGCGATACCCCGCCCTTGTCATCCAGCACGTTCAACGCCTCCTGCACGTCCGTGCCGTTGTACACTATCTCGGACGTGGCGTTGAACACCGCCATGGCCACGAGGGACATGGAACCGCCGTCCTGGTTGATCACCGCGATCTTCGGAGGCTCTGCCAGCTGCTCCTCGACGCCCCCGAACACTCCGCCCAGGGAGCCGAACAGCACGGCGATGATGATTATCGGTATGAGGGTGGCGGGAGTGAGAAGCTCCTTGACCTCCTTCCTGATGATCTTGGACAGGCTGCTCATTTCCTCACCACCTTGACGAAAACTTCCTCGATGTTCTGCGCGTCGTACCTCTGTTTTAGTTCGGCGGGCGTTCCTTCGGCCACGATCATCCCGTCGTTGATGAGGGCGATGCGGTCGCAGAGCAGCTCGACCTCCAGCATGTTGTGGGACGACAGCAGCATGGTGGTGCCCTGCGAGGCGAAGCTCTTGACCGTCCTGCGTATCTCCTGGGCGTTCAGCACGTCCAGGCCGGAGGTCAATTCGTCCAGGATGGCCAGCTTGGGCTTGATCATCAGGGCCCTGGCCACCAGCAGCCGCCGGGCCATGCCCTTGCTGTACGTATCCACCTTGTCATCGATCCTCTCGCCCAGGTTGGCGATCTCCAGTCCCCTGGCCACCAGGGCCTCGGCCTCCTCGCCCTCGGCGAAGAACTGGGCGATGAACTTCAGGTATTCCCGCCCCTTCAGGTGCTTGTAGGCCCCGGCGTCCTCCGGCAGGTAGCTGATGACCCGGCGGACCTGGTCCGGCTTTTCCCTCAGGTCTATGCCCTGGATCATGATGTTCCCTCCGGTGACCTCCAGCAGCGTGGCCAAGATGCGCAAGGTGGTGGTCTTGCCCGCTCCGTTGGGACCGATGAGACCGAAGACCTCCCCCTCCTTCACATTGAAGGAGATGCCCTTTACAGCCTGGAAGGAACCGTAGTTCTTCACCAGATCCTTCACCTCAACAGCGTACATAGTATGCTTCCCCTTCCCCGATATTGCGTCCGCATAAAAAAAAGATAGGATGGTTCTGAAAGATGGCGATTACAGGTGAAGGATAGATAAACCCTGGCGAATATCGGCGCCCATGGACCGGGACAGGTTGGCCTTGCTCGGAGCATCGGCCGGGGTGGTCGGGGTGGTTTCCTTCCAGGTGCTGTTCAGCATCTCCCTTCTCGTCCATCCGGACTGGCGTTTCGGCCTGGACCTCATGAGCGAGCTCGGGATCACCGAGCCGCACACCTGGCTCTTCAACCTCTCGGTGATGATAATGGGCGCCATGGGAGCGGCCTTCTCCCTCTCCCTTCTCAGGTTCCTTTACTGGAGCTTCTTCGGCAAGCTATCGGTGGTCATACTGATGGTGGGCTGCACCAGCCTGTTCCTGCTGGGCGTCTTCACCATGGAGCAGAGGGCATTGCACGACGCGTTGGCCTGGACCTTCTTCGTCATGACCGTGCTGGGGCTGCTGGTGCTGTCCGTCCCCATGTACATGTACTGGACAAAGGCCAGGTGGGCCTTCGTCGCCACCCTGTCCACGGTGGTCTTCAGCACCACCAGCCTGATACTGATAAGCCTGGGGCTCATCAAGCACCACCTGGCCGAGGTGCTGGTGGTCTACGCCCTGGGAGCCTGGATACTGGCCATCTCCATATTCATGGTCAAGCGCCTGCGGGAAAAGGACCTGCCCTTCACTCCCTATAACGATAGCTGATGTTGCAGCTCCCCTCGCGGCTCACCATGCAGGGGCCCATCGGGCGCTTGGGGGAGCACCCCCGGCCGAAGGCCGGGCACTCCTCGGAGCGGATTATTCCCCGGAGCACCTCGCCGCAGCGGCAGCCGCCCATGTCCTCCCTGACCTTGGGCGCTTCTCGCAGAACGTCCTCGTACACCAATCGGGCATTGTGATCCTGCAGGTCATCGGCGACCTCCAGGGCGCTGAGCGGGAGCACCGGGAATCCCCTCCAGGCCCGGTCCTCCGCGCGGAAGGCCTTGGCCAGCATCTCCCGCGCCTTCAGGTTCCCCTCCGGGCGGACCACGCGGGGATATTCGTTCTCCACCTCGCTGCGGCCCTCCTTCACCTGCTTGGCCAGCATGTACACGCCCATGAGCAGGTCCAGGGGCTCGAAGCCTGTGACGACCTGCGGAACGCCGTTCGGTCCGGCGAAATCGTTGAAGATATCGATGCCGGTGATGGTGGCCACGTGCCCCGGCTGTATCAGACCGTCGATGCGCACCTCGCCCATGGCGAACAGCGCCTTGAGCGCCGGCGGCAACAGACGGTGGCAGCTCAGCACGCTGAAGTTCTTGGGCGGATCGTGCAGAAGCGCGTAAGCCGTGGACGGGCTGGTGGTCTCGAACCCGATGGCCATGAAGACCATGCGCTCGACCTCGGCGCTCATGCGCAGGGCGTCCTCCACGGAGTACACGACGCGCACGTCGGCCCCTTCGGCCTTGATCTCCGCCAAAGACCCGATGGGGGTGGGAACGGCCATCATGTCGCCGAACACGGTGATGGTGACGCCCGCCTTGGCCAAGGTGATCGCTTCCACGACCTCCTTGGTGGTGGTGACGCAGACCGGACATCCAGGACCCTGGCCGATGGTCATGCCGACCTCGGTCAGCATCTTCTCCAGGCCGAACTTCACCAGGGTGTCCTGATGCGTCCCGCACACATGCATGAAGCGCAGCTCCAGGTCCATCTCCTTCAGCTTGGCCATGATCTTGTTGGCCGTGGCCTCGTCCCGGTATCTTAGGTCCTTCATTCCTGTACCACCTTCATGGAGGTCACCCTGCACGATTGGCCCTTGAGCACCTTTACCTTTCCCTTGCACTTCGGGCAGGCCAGGGACGGCATGGACATGTGGAACTCCTCGCCCACCTTGTCCGCCCTGCCCAGGTAACCGCAGGAAAGGCACTGCAGCTCGGTCTCCTCCGGCACGATGACCAGCGCGGAGCCTTCCAGGGCCGTCCCCCTGGTGATTATCTCGTAGGCGAACTGCAGCTGCTCCTCGCCCAGGAAGGTCAATTCCCCCAGGCTCAGCTGGACCTCCTCCACCCGGAGGACGTCGTGCTTCTCCAGCTCCTTGAGGACGCTCTCCACGATGCCGGCCATGACGGAAACTTCGTGCATCCTTAACGCCAATCCATCATCCGATATTAATTGAATGCTTCCCTCCCGCCAAAGGCGGCGAAGGAAGGCTGGCCATAAGCAACATAGATATAGGCATAGGGAAATACGAAGTCCGTTCACCATGCCAGAGGAAGTTCCGCGCAACGAGGCCATAGAGTCCATAATCGAGGGCAAGAAGATGGAGGCCTATGCGGAGCACCGCACCAAGGAGATGCACGCCTGCGCCCTGTGCGGGGCGATCGGCTACAAGAAGCGGCCGATGAGGCCGGTTGGTCACAAGTGGATATGCATCGATTGTTTGCGGTCTCTGAAGGAGACCTTGGACGGCCTCGACCAGTGGGAAGCGGAGATCCAGCTGGAGAGGGAGATGGCCAAGAAGATCGACGAGACGCTTCGCGCCTGACCTCATCTCTTGTCGGGATAGGCGCATTCGTTTCTGACCGGGCACTGCGAGCACCTGGGATTCCGGGGAAGGCAGATCTTCTGCCCGAAACGGACCATGGTCCCGTTGATCTCGCACCATAGGGCCTTCGGGAATACCTTCCGCAAGGCCATCTCCGTCTCGTCCGGCGTGGAGCAGTCCACCAGGCCCAGCCGGTTGCTGATGCGGTGCACGTGCGTATCGACGCATATGGCCGGCTCCTTGAAGGCGTAGGTCATGACGCAGTTGGCCGTCTTTCGTCCGACCATCGGCCACTTGGTCATCCGCTCTATGTCCCTGGGCACGCCTCCGTTCTCCACCACCAGCCGGGCGATCTCCTTGATGGCCTTGGCCTTGGCCCGGTAGAAGCCCACCGGGCGCACCAGCGATTCCAGTTCGTCGAGCTCCGCCGAGGCCATCTCCTGCGGGGTGTTGAAACGCCGGAACAGTTCCGACGACGCGCGATAGGTGTTCAGGTCCCGGGTCCTCTGGGAGAGGACCGTGGCCACCAGGATGTGGAAGGGGTCCTTCTCCCACCAGGTGTCCTCCTCGTCTATCAGTCCGGGGAAGGCCATTCCCTGGATGGAGGAGCGCATGCTGGTCAGCAGCCATCTAAGGTCCACGCTTTCCCTCCAGATATTGCATGGCTTCGCCGATGGTGTAAAGCGAACCGCTGACGAAGATGAGACCGTTCTTGCCCGCGATCCCTTCGGCGACCTTGATGGCCTTTCCCACTCCCTCCACCGCCTGGCTTTCGGAGTTGTGCTGAAGCGCGGCGTCCAGCATCTCTTCCGGGGTCAAGGCCCGCGGGGATGAGGAACTGGTGCAGACGACATGGTGGAACAGCGGAGCCAGATGGGCCATGGCCCCCCGGGCGTCCTTGTCCCGGAGCATGCCGATCACCATGACCCTCGGGCTTCCCGGCAAGACGTCCAGCTCGGAGGCCACCGCCCGAGCCCCGTCCGGAGTGTGCGTGACGTCCAGAACGATCAAGGGCGAACGGCGGACCACGTCCAGCCTTCCCGGCCACCTGGCCGTGGACAATCCTTCCAGGACGCTGTCCCGGGGGATGGAGATGGACTTCCCCACCTCCAGGGCCATCTCGGCGGCCACCGCCGCGTTATGGCATTGGTATCGGCCCAGCATCCCCAACCTAACCTCCGCCTTCAGGGAATCCAGTCGCACTGTGGTCCCATCCAGATCCCGGGCGAGGCATTCGGCCTGGAAATCCCGTCCCAGGAATTTGGCGCTCGCGCCCTTGCTATCGGACATCCAGGAGATCACCCGCATCGCCTCCGAGGGTTGGGGGGAGCATATCACCGGGACCCCCTCCTTGATTATCGACGCCTTCTCGTAGGCGATCTTGCTCAAGGTGTCGCCCAGGTACGCGGTGTGCTCCACGCTGATGGGAGTGATGACACAGCATCGCGGACGGATGACGTTCGTGGCGTCCAGACGCCCGCCCATCCCCACCTCGACCATCGCCTCCTCCACCTTGCTGTCGCTGAAATGCAGGAACGCCAGGGCGGTGGTGATCTCGAAGAAGGTCAGAGGCCGGGGGAATCTGCCGGACGAGGCGATCTCGCGCATCTCCGAGACATACTTCGCCAATCGTCCCTCGGACATCTCCTTTCCGTTCACCGTCATCCTTTCCGTGAACCGGACCAGGTGCGGCGAGGTGTAGAGTCCCGTGCGGTAACCGGCGCTGCGGAGAATGGACGCCCCCATGGCCGACACGGAACCTTTCCCGTTGGAACCGGCCACGTGGACCGCCCCGAAGCGGTCCTGGGGATCCCCCAGAACCTTAAGCAGAAGGCGGACGTTGGACAGCCCCAGCTTAATGCCCGTGCTCTCCAGGGAATAAAGCCATTCCAGATCGTTCCGGGAAGCGAGGCTCATGCCTTCACCCCGGCCACCCATTCTCCCAGGTCCGATCCTTTCGCGGAGGCCAGGCGCTTCATGGCCTTCATGACCCCGCTGCCGTACTGGGCGGCCTTCTTGGGGGCTTTGGCCGAGGTTAGTCCCATTCCCTGGGCGATGAGACGCAGCGGCTGCTTGTTGCCCAGCTCCCCGAACAATTCCCCCGAAGGTATGGACAGGGCCGCCTCGATCACGTTGAGGTCGAGATACGGGCAGACCAGGGTCTTGCCGAAACCTCGCGCCAGGCGCACCTCCCTCAGGAATCCATCGAAGAGCAGACGTTGAACGTCGGCCGCTCGCGCCTCGTTCAGTTCCTCGGGGGACATGGACGCGTAACGGGCGTATCCGCCGAACAGCTCGTCCGCGCCCTGCCCGCTCAGCAGGACCTCCTCCGGAACCTTGGCGCAGATGATGTACAGCGGCACCTCGAAGGAGATGGTGACCGGATCGTTCACGCCCATCCGGTCTCTGAGATAGGCGACCGCTCCGCAGAGCATATCGTCATCGATAAGAATCGGTTCCCAGGGAAGTCCAAGCTCCTCCGCTGCCTTACCACCGGCCTTGAGGTCGTGGCAGCCGGGATATCCCACCGTGTACAGGCGAAGCTCACAGAATGACTTGGCCAAGGCGGTCAACAGAGCGCTGTCCAGGCCTCCCGAGAAGAGCACCGCCGTCCTGCCTTTTGATAGGACCTCGAGGCTGTCGGTCAATCGAATTTGAAGCTCTTCTACGCTAGCGTCAAGTTCCAGTTGGGCCCGCTCCTAGATATCCGCTCTCGCATGGCTGAATAGCATTATTAATCATTAGGATAATACCAAGCGGAGCATATGGACAACGTCACCAGGATTGGCGTCTCTCTGGAACCTGAGCTTTTGGAGGATTTCGACAAGCTCATCGATCGGAAGGGGTACATCACCCGTTCCGAGGCCATCAGGGACCTGATCCGCAGCGCCCTGGCCAAGGAGATCCTCAAGGAGGACGAGAACGCCGTGGTCTTTGGCACCATTACCTTGTTCTACAGCCACCACAAGGGCGGGGTCAAGGAGCGCCTGATGGAGATACAACACGAGCACCATCAGCACATCCTGTCCTCGATACACGTCCATTTGGACATCGAGCAATGCCTGGAAGTGCTCATCGTGAACGGCACCGTGAAGGAGGTCAGACAATTGTCTGACGAATTGGGCAGCGTGAAAGGCGTGACGCACCGCACCCTGCACCGCACCCCGGTGAGCCTGGGCGAGGAAGCGATGCGCACGCACATCCACGAGCATTGAGCGGTCCCTGCGTTCGCCATCGGGGCAGATAACCTTTTTAAATGTTAACTCTTGATGCCCCCTGATGAAGAGACTGGTCATCTCCGAGAAGTCCAACGCCGCGGCGCGCGTGGCCACCATCCTCTCCGACGGTGGCGCCAAGCGCAAGAGCGTGCGCGGGGTGCAGGTGTTCAATTTCGAGCGGGACGGGGACGAGTTCTTCGTGGTGGGCCTGCGCGGTCACATCATCGAACTGGACTACCCCCCGGAGTTCAACGATTGGTCGAAGGTGGACCCCAAGGACCTGGTCAAGGCCCATCCGGCCAAGAGGGTCACCGCCCTCAACATCCTGCACACCCTGAGCGAGCTGGCCTCGGAGTGCGACGAGGTCATCATCGCCACCGACTTTGACCGGGAAGGAGAGCTCATCGGACTGGAGACCGTCTCGCTTCTGGAGAAGCCGCCCCGCTCGGTGCGCCGGGTCCGCTTCAGCGCCCTTACCAAGTACGAGATTGAGGGCGCCTTCAAACAGCTGACCGACCCCGACCACCGGTTGGCGGAATCCGCGGAGACCCGCCAGGTAATCGACCTGGCCTGGGGAGCGGTGCTCACCCGCTTCATCTCACTGGCCAGCGGCCAGATGGGCAACAACTTCCTATCCGTGGGAAGGGTGCAGAGCCCCACCCTGACGCTCATCGTCGACAGGCACAAGGAGATCACCGAGTTCGTTCCGGAACCGTACTGGACCGTGGTGGCCCGCTTGGAGAGGGGACAGGAGTTCTCCGGGGACCATCTGGCGAACCCGTTCAAGGACGAGGCCAAGGCCGACGCCGCGCGAAAGAGGGCCGATTGCGGAAAGGGCAAGGTCATGGGCATGGAGCGCAAGGAGAAGGACGAGTATCCGCCCGCTCCGTTCAACACCACCACCATGCTCAGCGAGGCCAACAAGCTGGGCCTGTCGCCGTCCCTGGCCATGAAGGTGGCCGAGGACCTGTACACCGCTGGATACATCTCATACCCCAGGACCGACAACACCGTCTACCCGCGGTCCCTGGGCCTCAGGAACATCCTGGAGAAGCTGAAGAGATCGGACCTCGGAAAGGAGGCCGCGGAGATACTGGCGCAGGAGACCATACGGCCTTCCCGCGGCCGGGTGGAGACCACCGACCATCCGCCAATCTATCCGACCGAGGCGGCCAGCAAGAAGGAGCTCAAGGGAGCCAAGTGGACGCTCTACGAGCTGGTGGTCAGGCGGTTCCTGGCCACGTTGGCGCCGTCCGCCCGTTCCGAATCGGCCAGATGCGACCTGGAGCTGGGCGGGGAGCCGTTCCGGGCCGAAGGATACCGCCTCCTGTCCCCCGGCTGGCGCAAGTATTACCCGTACTGGAGGGTCAGCGAGACGCTGCTGCCCGAGCTGAGGACCGGGGACATGGTGGACATAAAGGAAGTGAGGAACGACCGGAAGGAGACCAGGCCCCCCTCGCGATACTCGCAGGGCTCGCTGCTCCAGGAGATGGAGAGACTGGGCCTTGGCACCAAGTCCACCCGACACGACATCATCCAGAAGCTCTACGACCGGAAGTACGTCAATGGCAACGACCTGGTGCCCACCCTGAGCGGGCTGGCGGTGGTGAACGCCCTGGAGAAGCACGCCAAGATCGTGACCGAGAGCAGGATGACCGCCCAGCTGGAAAAGGACATGGACGCCATCGCCAACGGCGATTCCTCCCTGGTCGACGTGGTCCAGGAGTCCCAGGCCATGCTCCTGGACATCATGGAGGTCATGACCAGGGAACGCAAGGCCATCGGCGACGAGATAAAGAGCGCCCTGCAGGAGCAGCGGTTCATCGGCACCTGCCCCAAGTGCGGCAAGGACCTGCGTATCGTCCGTTCCCACAAGGGAAGCGAGTTCATCGGCTGCTCCGGTTATCCAGAGTGCGACGTCACCTACCCCAAGCCGGGCGGCGCCCTGGTGCAACCGTCCGAGGAGAAGTGCGAGGCCTGCGGCCTACCCAAGGTCAAGGTCATCCGCCGGGGTTCGCCGGTCAAGCTGCAATGCATCGATCCCGATTGCCAGTCCAACCAGGGCAAGGAGTCCGCCGGGGCCTGCCCGGAGTGCGGAAAGGAGCTCCGCGTCCTGTACTCCAGGGCTGGAAAGCGGTTCATCGGCTGCTCCGGCTATCCGGAGTGCAAGCGCACCTATCCGCTTCCGCAGTTCGGCACCCTGCAGTTCTTGGGCGAGAAATGCCCGGAGTGCGGCGCTCCCATCCTGAAGGTGCTGGGAAGGGGAGGCTGGCAGTTCTGCGCCAACATGGAGTGCCCCACCAGCAAGAGGTCCAAGGCCAAGACCGAGGGCGGGGAGCCCAAGAAAACGGTCAAGAAGACCGTCAAGAAGGCGGCGGCCAAGAAGTCATCCAAGAAGGTCGAGGTCGAAACCGAGACCGGCGCCACCGTCAAGAAGGCGGTCAAGAAGACCGCGGCGAAGAAGGCCCCAAAGAAGAAGGACGAGGGCGCCGAGATCGCCAAGCCGGTAAAGAAGACGGCGAAGAAGACCGCGACGAAGAAGGCCCCAAAGAAGAAGGTCAGCTCAGCCGAATGAGCTCCTTCTCCTCGATCTCCAGGTCCTCTATGGAAATGGACGTCTGAGAGGGGAAGCTCCGCTTCCCGCAGGCGTCCACGATGCGCACCAGTTCATTCTTCTTCAGTCCGTACTGGAGCACGTTGACGATCACGTCCAGCTGTGAACGGGGAGCTGTGAAACGACCGCGGCATCGGACCCTGGCATCGTGGTCGGTCACGCTGCAGGCGATTATCTCGTCCCCGCCCTCCACCAGGCATTTGATGTGCCCGATGAGCCGGGTTCCCGCCTCGAGGCAGTCCATGGCCAGGCCGCTCATGAAGGATTCCAGCATTCCCTGCAGCTCTTCTGCCGGTATCTCCGATGGGAACCCGATGCGCAGGCGGGCGGCGTAGGCCGCGAAGTCCTCGGTGATCATGCTCCCACTAAACGCCCAACGAATACATCCAAATTATGCCCGCTGGTGCTGGACACTGGAATGATCGGCTTGTCGCCGATCACGCTCTTCACGAACGCCTCCATGTCTTTGAGGCGGTCCTCGTCGACCTCGTCGGTCTTGGTCAGCAGGACCATGTCGGCGGAATGCAGCTGCTTGGTCATGGGGATCTTCATGGCCTGGACCAGCAGGGGGAAGCGGACCGCGTCCAGGAGGATCACCGTGTTGATCTTGCCCAGCGGCCTTCCGCGGTAATGCTCCATGGTCGCCAGTATGCTATCCGGGTCGGCTATCCCCGACGGTTCGACGATCACCAGGTCCGGGTCATACATGTCGTGGATGGTCCGAACGGTGTCCAGGAAGCTGGGTCCCAGGGTGCAGCAGATGCAGCCGCGGGGAAGCTCCTGGACCTTCAGCCCGTACTTCTCCATGACCTTGCCGTCGATCCCGATGTTGCCGAAATCGTTGACGATCATGGCCACCTTCTTGCCGGTGCGTTCGGTGATCTGGCCCACGCTGTTGAGGATGAGCGTCGTCTTCCCGCTGCCCAGGAATCCGGCGATTACGATCATGTCCATATACGAACCTCAGGATGGGAAAAATCAATCCAGGGCGAGGTATAAGAACCTTGTCCGTGAAAATGATGAAGGGGACGGAGAGGTTTTACTCCCTCTCGCGATCGTAAAACTCGTTGTCCAGTTCCTCCTTCTCCAATGCCACCCGTCGATTCCGGCAGTGATGGCATTCCACCGGTTTGCCGAGCGTCCGCCGGCGGTGCACCGCCGCCTGGTCGAGCCGCACGATGGTGCCGCAGGCACAGAGTACAGTGGCGCTGTGCCAATCCCCGAACGGGGAGGTACAATGCCCCCTTTCCTCATCGGCCAGGCAGGGCAGCACCAGGGTCCTTTCCCTTAGGTGCACCTCCAGGCGAGGATGGACCCCCTCGTCCTCTGACCTGAGCGTAGCTTGCGCTAATTGACCATTAAGCAATAAACTCATTCCTATTCAGAGCATGCTGCCCCCTCTACCAGCAGCCCACAAGTTACTGGACGGAAGACGTGACCCCTCGCAATATTCTGAACGGAAATGCCTAAGGCTCTGAGATATTTTAAGGATTTCCTTAACGTCATATACGTTTTTTTATGCTATCCAGCACGATAATGTGCAACCTCGTTTTTTCATATAAAAACGGTTAACGGTCGCTACCTAAAATTCGAGCGATTACCCCTTTTATGTTAGGTCCGGGCTCATTCGTCCTTGACCGTGGCGAAGCAGGTGCAGGTCAGCGTGCGGCCGACGCCGTCCATCTGCCGGATCTTGTCGATGACCAGGTCGCCGATGCGCTCCATGGACTCCCCGCGCACCTTGAGCAGGATATCATGCTCGCCAGATATCAGATGCACCTCGTGCACCCCGTCCAGATGGCTGATCTTGTCGGCCAGCTCCCTCTGGGACTGGTTGTTGTTCGGCAAGAAGGATACCAGGATGAAGGCGGTGACCGGCTCGCCGAGCTTGCCGAAGTCGGGGACCACGGTGAACCCCTTGATGATGCCCCGCTCCATCATTCGGCGGATCCGCTCGTGCACGGTGGCCCGGGGTATGTTGAGGTCCTTGGCGATGGACTTGGTGCTGCGCCTGGAGTCCTTCTCCAGCTCGTTCAGTATGGCCCGGTCCTTGTCATCGAGCATGAATGGTGGGAATGTACTTCCGCTAGATTATCTTTGCTCATTTTTCGGGGTTTCCACCGACACTTGGACGTCGATGCCTTCGCGCACCGCGGCGCTCACGGTGCAGAAGTCCTGGAACAGCGGCAGGCAACGCTCCAGCTTGGCCGGGTCGTCCACCTCCGGGAATATGGTCACCTGCATGCTCTGCACCCGCAGGCGGCCTTTGTCGTTCCGACCCAGCACGGTGCGCACCCTTGCCTTGATGGATATCGGTTCGGACCTGGCCTTGCGGAGACAGAATGCCAGGGAGGCGCATAGGCAGTTGCCCACCGCCGCCGAGAGATAGCGGGTGGCGTTGGGGAACTCGCCGCTGCCGACCGGCACCGGCTCGTCGGAACGGATGTCCGCCAAACCCTGGTCGTCAAAGCTGATGTTGAACTGGTAGTCGTGCAGCATCTCCAATTCGGTGATGAACTCCTCTTGCATGCCGGCACCTCAGATCTGGATCTTGTCAAGCTGCCTGATCACCCGGCGGCGGATCTCCTCGGCCGATTCCTCGGGCACCAGACGCTTGCCTTTCTCGATGACCTTGACCTCCGCCCAGCGCATCTCCTTGCCGCAGGAGCACACCGGAGGATGCCCGCGGTCCGATGAGACCTCGTACTCCAGGCACTCGGGGCAGCGGAACACGTACTTGCGACCGGCGAACTTGCCGCGCTTGGCTATGGGCTTCCCTCCCTTCTCCACGATGTCCATGGCGAAGTCGATGGTGGGGGCGTTGCTTATCGAGGTGCCGACCCCGAAGCCGTTGGCTCCGGCGGCCGCCAGCTCCCTGACCTTGGCCTCGTCCAGACCGCCGGAGACGAAGACGCCGACGTTGTTGTAACCGTGCAGGTCCAGCTCCCAGCGCACCTCGCGCACGATGTCGGCCATGTTCCCGCGGCGGGAGCCTGGCGTGTCCAGACGCACCGAGCGCAGCCCGGGCATCTCCTCGGCGGCCATCAGGGCCTCGGTCTTCTCGTCGAAGAAGGTGTCGGTGAGCGCCACCCTTGGAACGGTGGGATCGATTATCTCCCCGTACGCCTTGAACGCCTCCCGCTGATCGCCCATCATGATGACCAGGGCGTGCGGCATGGTCCCGCTGGCCGGGCGGCCGACCAGTTCGGCGCCCTTGAGCGAGGAGACGCCGTCGCATCCGCCGATATAGGAGGACCGGTCGATCACCGGGGCCATGGCCGGATGCATGCGCCTGACGCCGAAGGAGATTACCGGAAGACCGCCGGCCGCCTTCTTGCAGCGGGCGGACATGGTGGCCACCCCGCTGGCGTAGCACATGAAGCCCAGGGCGGGCGTCTCCAGCGAACAGTACTCGCCGTACGGCCCGTCGATGGTGGCCACCGGGAGCTTTATCCCCTTCTTGGTCCGGGAGGTGAAGACGCTGCCCTCTGGCAGAGCGTAGAGGTCCACGTTCCTGCCTTCCAGGATGCGGACCACCTCCTCGGTGCCGCAGAGCACCGCCCACGGCCAGGCGTCGGGAAGCATGGCCACCGTGAACTCGGAACGAGTGTCGGTGTCCAGAAGCCCCTTGGCCTTGAGAATCTCTTCCGTGCGCCGGAAGTAGACGTCGGTAGTCAGACCCTTATGGATATCATCGTGCTCGGCTGAGAAGAACCTGCCCATCTGATCACCGGAACATTAGCTGATTGAGTTGCCCAAGCATGAACCTTCTTCAGAAGAAGGCCCCGCGGCCCTTGAACTTGGCCTTGCTTCCCAGGTTCTCCTCGATGCGCAGCAGGCGGTTGTACTTGGCGGTGCGCTCCGTGCGCGCTGGCGCTCCGCTCTTGATCTGCCCGCATTCCAGCGCGACGGCGATATCGGCTATGGTGGTGTCCTCCGATTCCCCGGAACGGTGGCTGACCATCACGTTGTAGCCGTGGTCGAAGCATATCTCCGCCGCGCGCATCGCTTCGGATACGGTCCCGATCTGATTGACCTTCAGCAGCATGGCGTTGCCCGCTTTGCTGTCGATGCCCTTGCGCAGCCGCTGCGGGTTCGTCACGAACAGATCGTCCCCCACCAGCTGCATCCTGCCGCCCACCTTGGCGGTCAGCTCGGCCATGTCCTGGAAGCCCTCCTCCTGCACCGGGTCCTCCAGGCTGATGAGGGGATACTCCTTGCTCAGGGACACGTAGAAGTCCACTATCTCGCCGGAGGACATCTTCCTGCCGTCCAGCTCGTAGACGCCCTTGGAATAGAACTCGCTGGCCGCCGCGTCCATGGCCAGGTAGACCTCCTTGCCTGGAGCGTAGCCGGCCGCCTCGATGGCCTTCAGCAGGACGTCCATGGCCTGACGGCTGGTGTCGAAGGCCGGGGCGAAGCCGCCCTCGTCCCCCACGTTGATGGACATGGGACCCATGCTCTTCTTGAGCACACCCTTCAGCGACTGGTAGACCTCCGTGCCGACGCGCAGGGACTCGGAGAAGCTGGGAACCCCGCAGGGCACGATCATGAACTCCTGGATCTTGAGGTTGCTGCCGGCGTGCTTCCCCCCGTTGATGACGTTCATGCAGGGAACGGGAAGCACCTTGCTCGAGGAACCCAGGTGCTCATGCAGCTCGATCCCCTTCAGTATCGCCCCGGCCTTGGCCGCGGCGTAGGAAACGGCGGTGGTGGCGTTCCCGCCCAATCTGGACATGTTCCCCGTGCCATCCAGCTCGATCATCGCCGCGTCGATGGCCTTCAGGTCGCTGACGTCCATCCCCTTAAGCCTGGGAGAGATGAGCTCGCGCACGTTGCGCACCGCCTTCTGCACGCCCTTGCCGCCGTACCTGGCGTCGCCGTCCCTCAGCTCCAGCGCTTCGAACGTTCCAGTGGATGCCCCGGAGGGCGCGATGGCCGTGACCAGCACGGCGTCGGTCTCCACCTGGGCCTCCACGGTGGGGTTGCCCCGGGAATCCAAGACCTCTCTGCTCCAAACCCTGGTAATGGTTAGTTCTGACATTGTATCAAGCTCCGAAAGTCATTGATGCTTGGCCTCTTCGGCCTCGATGATCTCCATATTTCGTTCCAGCAGCGCCAGCTCCCTGGTCTCCAGGGTCCGCGGGTCGACGGAAACGATGAGGCGGGAGCGGTTCTCCATCACCGCCTCGGTGACATGATGGACCATCCTCAGCACCTTGTCGAAATCGTTGTTCACGATGAGGAACTCTATGCCATCGATGAGGATGACGCCGTCCCCGCTCTTCTCCACGAAGCGGATGATGGTATCGCTTAGAATGCCGATGTTGGACGGGTTGACGTAGACCTTGCCCAGCTGATTGCTCAGCCAGATGATCGGCGTCTTCTCCAGCCCCCATTCCTTGCGGATGATGGTGGGATGCTGGCGGGTGACGCAAAGCCCCTGGATGTTGTGGGTGACCTGATCGACGAATATCTCGAAGGACTTGTTCGGCTTGGTCTCCTTGACCAGGTAGCTGAAGCCCCGGCGCAGCTCGTAGACCTTGGCGCTGCTGCGGGCCACCTCCATGCCGCTCTCCTCCTCCTTCTTGCGCAGCAGGGAGCGCAGGCCCCTGCGGTCCTTCTCGCTCTTTGGTTCCTCTTTCGCTTGTGGTTGATCGCCCAGCATCTCGCGCAGGCGCACCGCGAGCTCATCGTTGTTGAACGGCTTGCGAATGTAACCGGAAACCACGTCCTGCAGTCCGAATATGTCGGTGCCGATCTCGGTGGTGGCGGTGAGCATCATGATCTTGGTGTTCTCCGCCAGGCCCTTCTCCTTGAGGGTGCGGAGCACCGACCAGCCGTCCATGTCCGGCATGTTGATGTCCAGCAGCACCAGGTCCGGCCTCTCGGCCTGTATCTTGGACAGGCACTCCCGGCCGCCGGTGGCGGTCATGGGCTGGTAACCCGCGGCGGAGATCAGTTCGGAGACGATCTCCAGGATTGCGGTGTTGTCGTCCACGACCAATATCTTCTTGATCAGAATTCCCCCAACGCTACGGACGTTGGGTCATATGCTCAGGTGATTAAAAATCCTATCCCCTGGAATCAATCTGGGGATAATGATGTCGATGAAGGGGTTTGGTGTTTTGGTTTAAGCCTTGCGGCTCTCTTTGGCCTTCAGGCGCAGCGAGGTGTATCCGCACTTGCGGCACCTGGTGGCCTTGACGGCGTTACGGGCATAGCAGCTAAGGCATACTTTCTTGTTCAGCAGCCTTTCGTCAGCTTCCTTGAAACGTGCCATTTGACTCCTCTCGCCTTGAAATATGGAGCCGATATAAATAGGTTGGCAATGCTCAGTCCTTCTCGACCAGTGCCAGGTAGGCCAAGAGCGCCTCCAGCTGTATGCGCTCGTTGCTTCCCTCTACGATGCGGAACTCTATCTCCCCAGTGCGATCGATCAGGCGGATCTTCTCCCGGTCCGGGATGTCCAGATCATAGAAGGAGCGGTGTATCTGCTTGATTATGTCCTCCCCGCTCAGCCCGTAGGTGATCATCATCTCGTCCAACTTGACCCGGGCTCCGGAGAAATCGCCGCCGAGGGCGGTGTTCACCATGTCCACCACCTCGTCCGGCCGGGCGTTCCCGGTCGCCTGGTAGACGACGTCTATGGTCACGTCCTTGCCGATGGTGGCGGCCACCTGCAAGGAGTTGATGGATTTGCGCATGTCCCCTTCGCCCACGTGGACGATGGCGTCCAAGGCGGCGTCGTCTATCTTGACCCCTTCCTTCCTGGCGATGATCTGAAGGTAATGCTTGATGTCCTCGGCCTTGACCGGACGGAAGCGGAAGATGGCGCAGCGGGACTGGATGGGCTCGATGATCTTCGACGAATAGTTGCAGGAGAGGACGAAACGGCAGTTGCGGCTGAACCTCTCCATGGTGCGGCGCAAGGCGGCCTGGGCGTCCTGGGTGAGGGCGTCGGCCTCGTCCAGGAAAATGATCTTGAAATCGGCCCCGCCTATGGGGGCGGTGCGGGCGAACTCCTTGATCTTCCCGCGGACCACATCTATGCCCCTTTCGTCCGAGGCGTTCAGCTCGATGAAATTGTTCCGCCACGACTCCCCGTACATCTCCTTGGCCATGGCCAGGGCGGAGGTGGTCTTGCCGGTGCCGGCCGGGCCGGCGAACATCAGGTGCGGCAGGTTTCCAGATCGAACGTAGGAGGAAAGCCTCTCCACGATGTCCTTCTGGCCAACCACGTCCGACAGCTTCTGCGGACGGTACTTCTCGGTCCAAATCTCCTGCATGGTCTCCGGCCACTTCAAAGAGGTATGGTAGTTAAAAGGTTTCCTGGGGACCGCCGAATGTGCGGCCTAACCTTTATTACCCCGCCCGGCGTGGGCTGAGCGATGCGCTGCTCCAAGTGCTCCTCGCCGGCGGTAACGTACGTCCGCTACAACGGATCGCACCTCTGCCGCTCCCACCTCCTCGAGTACGTGGAGAGGAGGGTGAAGAAGGAGGTCCGCTCACAGCTCAAGCTGGAGGGCGAGGCGCATATAGCCGTCGGGGCGTCAGGCGGCAAGGACAGTCAGACCGCCCTGTTCCTTTTGCACAAGATACTCGGCTGCCGGAAGAACGTGCGGCTCACGGCCATAACCGTGGACGAGGGCGTTCGCGGATACCGCGCCGGGACGATACCCAAGGTGCGGGAGCTGTGCGAACAATTGGACATCGAGCATGTCATCGTTACGTTCGACCAGGTGGCCGGCATGGACCTGGACGACATGGTCCGCCGGACGGACGAGCGGGAAGCTTGCACCTACTGCGGCGTATTCCGTCGCCGCTGCCTGAACCTGAAGGCCAAGGAGCTGGGCGTGGATCATCTGGCCCTGGGCCACAACTTGGACGACATGGCCCAGTCGATACTCATGAACTTCATGCGGGGGGACGTGGAACGACTGGCGCGCCTGGGGCCCCATGAGCGCATCCAACCCGGTCTGGTCCCGCGCATTCAGCCTTTGCGAACCATCCCGGAGAAGGAGACGTTCCTTTACGCCATGCTCTCCGATCTCCCGTTCTCCGACGCCGAATGTCCGTACGCGACGCACGCCCTGCGAAACGAGTACCGCAGGATCGTGGACGACATGGAGTTCAAGCACCCGGGCACCAGGCATTCCATCCTGGGCTCCTACGACCGCCTGCGCCCGCTGATGAGAGATGGTTTTACCCAGGCCACGCTTAGGGAATGCGCCTGCGGCGAACCCACTCTGAACGAAAAGTGCATGGCCTGCGAGATGCTGGAAAAGATGGGAAAGGGATTTTGAAGGGGTTTGGGGCGCTCAGACCAGCTTGTGGTAGGCGTACCCTTCCTCGCCCTCGTGCAGGCAGTAGCGCACCTTGGTGAAGTTGCGCTTGAGGGCGATGACGTCCTTCTTGACCAGCTCGGGGTTCTCCTTCTTGACCACCACGCGGTGGATGAGAGCGGCCACTTCCTTCATCTCGCTCTCCTTCATCCCCACCCGGGTCATCTCCTGCGCTCCCAGGCGGATACCGGAGGGCTTCACGGAGGACTTGTCCCCGGGCAGCATGTTCTTGTTGGCGATCATGTTGGCCTTCTCCATGAGGTTGGCCGCTTCGGCGCCGCCGCCGTAGGGAGCTACGTTGACCGCGATGGTGTGGCTCTCGGTGAATCCCTTGTGCGAGCAGAGCACCTCGATGCCCAGCTCGTGCAGGGCCGAACCGAGGGCCTTGGCGTTCTTGCAGACCTGGGCGGCGTACTTCTCGCCGTAGATCTCCCACTCCGCCAAGAAGATCATAGTCTTTTCAGCCTTCGCTGATACTGTCGAATATCTCTATAAGCACGTTAGCAGACTTTTGAAGATGGACTATGGAATGGATTCTGCTATGGTGACGGGCAGCGGCGGCAGCAAGACAACTATTCCGAA
>JAKPZB010000049.1 GCA_029560215.1 Methanobacteriota archaeon
AAAACCCGCTTGCCAACATCTGGGAAGTGAAGATGTATGAGGTGCAGAAGTTTACATCGCTGACCGGTCACATCTACGACCCGATGCCGCTGGTGACAAACCTTGCCTGGTTCAACAAGCTCCCGAAGGAGTATCAGAGCATCATCAAGGAAGGTGCTATACTGGCTCAGAATTACAGCCGGTTCATCAACAAGGCCCGTGAGGACGCGATCGTTGAGAAGCTGACCGAGAAGGGCATGAAGGTGAACGACCTTACGGCGGCTGCGAAAGAAAAGATGCGCGCCACCTCGCAGGCGGCTGTCGTCGCAAAGATCAAATCGAGCACGGACAAGGCGTTTGTCGACGAGTGGCTTGCAGCCATCGAGCAGGTGAAAAAGGACGTGGATGCCGGTTTCTAGCCGAAATGAAGCCGACCATCCAGACGGGTCCGCCGGTATGGCGGGGCCGCCTCTTCCTCCCTGGGCCTTTCAGACTCTGAAGGGTGGGCATTTGAGGCCGGAGGCGGGAATGTTCGGGAAGAGGACCTGCGAAGGATGATCCAAAGGAGTGGCAGAGATGGAAAAATCAAGCCTGGAACGGTTCTGTGATCTTATCGAAAAGGCAACGCTCGACATCACCATGGTGCTGTGCGCGGTCATGGTCGTGGTCGCCTGGATGCACGTGACCATGCGGTATGTCTTCAACAACGCGCTCACGTGGTCGGAGGAGTTCCTCCGCTTCTCCATCGTCTGGTACGCACTGCTCAGCGCGAGCATTCTGCACAAGAGGAACGGGCACCTGGGGATAACCATCTTCAGGGAGATGCTGCCCGAGAAGCTCCAGAAGTTCTTCCAGCGGATAGTAATCTATCTGGCTACGCTGACCATGGGGGTGGTGGCGATCAGCGGGATCATCCTGGTCATGAACACGTGGGCGCAGATCACGCCTGCTCTGGGGATCTCGATGGGAATCCCCTATGCAGCGATCCCGGTCAGCTTCTTACTGATGACGCTCTACGGTGTCATGCATATCGTGCGGGACATCAAAGGTCAGCCGCCCTTGAGCGCGGTCCAGACTGAATCAGCCCAGGCTGAATCAAAGGAATAGGTGCGTGTATGTATTCCACCGACGAACAGGGCTCAAAGATTATCTATCGTGACCACCTCGAGGAAGTATCGATCTCGATGGACCGCGGCCAGTGCCTCGGCCTGGCCGGCTTCGAGGAGCCGCCTGCAATCTCCTGGCCCGGGGATTTCATGTCCGCGTTCCAGCACCCCTTAAGGACGCTTCCCCTGCGGGATCTTGCGCAGGGCGCCGGCCGGGTGGCAATCATCGTTTCCGACTCCACACGCGGTGTTCCGACAGCCAAGGTCATGCCCATGATCCTTGAAGAGCTCTCCGCAGCCGGTATCGGCCCGGGCGATATCACGGTGGTCGTAGCCACCGGCGTCCACCGGCCGGCCACGGAAGACGAGATCTGCGGCATCATGGGAAAAGAGCACCTTGGCGGGCTTCCCTGCGTTATAAGCCACGATCCTTATGATCCAGGGAAGCACGTCTATATCGGGACGACGTCATACGGTACGCCCGTCGAAGTCTCCCGGGCCGTTTACGAGGCGGACTTCAGAATCACCATAGGGAAGGTGGAACCGCACGAGTTCGCCGGGTTTTCGGGAGGCAGGAAGTCTATTCTGCCGGGTGTCGCCAGCGAAAAGACCATCGAGGTCAATCATCGCCCGGAGATGCTCATGTCGCCGGAGGCCCGTCCGGGGCAGCTCCTGAAGAACCCGATCCATCTGGACATGATCGAGGCG
>JAKPZB010000084.1 GCA_029560215.1 Methanobacteriota archaeon
TTGTCCCGCCTCCAGGTCCCTGGGGTCGGTTATCCGGCCGGTGATCGCCGAGGCGGCCACCACGGCCGGACCGGCCAGGTACACCTCGGAATCCCGGTGACCCATGCGGCCTATAAAATTGCGGTTGGTGCTGCTTACGCACCTCTCGCCAGGCGCGAGTATCCCCATGTGCCCGCCCAGGCAGGCCCCGCAGGTCGGTCCGGAAACGAACGCCCCGGCCTTGGAGAAATCGGCCAGAAGGCCTTCGGCCATGGCCTGATCGAACACTTTGACGGAGGCGGGCACGACCACCATGCGCACGTCCCGGTGCACCTTGCGCCCGCGCATGATCTCCGCCGCCAGCCGCAGGTCCTCGATGCGGCCGTTGGTGCACGACCCAAGATAAGCCTGATCGATCTGGACCTTGACGTCCCTTGCGGGTTTCCCATTGGACGGCAGATGCGGCAGGGCCACCATGCTCTCCAAGGCGGAAAGGTCGTACTCCAGGCTGCGCTCGTACGAAGCGCCGTCGTCCGGAAGGGCGGCCTTGAACCCGTCCTTCCTGACCGTCTTCATATAGGCCACCGTGGCCGCGTCGCAGGGGAATATGCCTGCTTTTCCGCCGGCCTCGATGGCCATGTTGGACACGGAGAGCCGGTCGGAGACGGTCAGCGACGAAACGCCGGTTCCCCCGAACTCCAGGGCCTTGTAGGTAGCGCCGTCGACCCCGATGTCGCTGATGAGCTTGAGCACCAGGTCCTTGCCGCCCACGTACTTGGACGGCCGTCCCTTGAGCAGGACCCGGAAGGACCCGGGGACCTTGAACCACAGCTGGCCGGTGGCGAACACCGCCGCCGCCTCCGAGCTCCCGACGCCGGTGGCGAAGGCGTTCACCCCGCCGTAGGTGCAGGTGTGGGAGTCCGCCCCGACGACCAGCGCCCCGGGGTAGGCGAAGCCGTTGTCCAGCATCACCTGGTGGCAGACCCCGCCGCGACCGACCTCGAAGTAGTTCTTTATGCCCCAGCGGTTAGCGAAGTCCCGCATCTCCTTGGCCTGCTTGGCTGAGGCCACGTCCTTGTTGGGCACGAAGTGGTCCGGCACCAGCACGATCTTCTCGCGCACCGGCTCGCACCCCAGGGCCTCGAACTCCTGGAAGGCCAGCGGCCCGGTCACATCGTTCACCATCACGTAATCCACGTCCGCCTCGACGATGTCTCCCGCTCGGGCGTCCGTTCTGGACTTCAGGGACAGTATCTTCTCCGATATGGTCTTGGGATCCGTTCTCATCCGTTCACCTCAGGATCTGTGCCTGGCCAGCAGTCGGTCTATCGCGGCCATCGCGGCGTTCACGCTGGTGAGCACGATGTCCGAGCCGATGCTCTTGCCCACCGACATCACCTTCTGGTCGCCGTTCATCCTTAGCTTGACGGTCACCTCGCAAAGGGCGTCGCTGCCCCCGGTGATGGCATTCAGACGGTACTCGACCAGGGATATGTTCTCGCTCACCGCCGTGCGTATCGCGTTCAGAGCGGCGTCCACCGGCCCGATGCCCACATCCGACGATCGGACCTGCTTGCCGTCGACCTCGACGACCACGGTCGAGGTGGGAGTGATGTTCATCCCGGTGAACACCGTGAACTCCTTTAGCTTTACGTGCTGGTGCTCCTGGTCCATTTGGCCCTGGATATGGAGGGCGAGCGCCACCAGTTCGGCGTCGTCCACCTCCTTTCCGCTCTCGGCCAGTTTCTTGATCTTCTCCACGACGGTGGCCAGCATCTCCTCCGGAAGGCATATGCCGTACTCGCCCAGCTTCTCCTTCACCGAGTGGGCGCCGGTGTGCTTGCCCATGACGATGTTGCGCTGCATTCCCACCAGTTCGGGAGAGAACGCCTCGTAGGTGGAGGGGTCCTTGAGCACCCCGTGAACATGGATGCCCGATTCGTGGGCGAAGGCGTTGTTGCCCACGATGGCCTTAGTGTCGGGCACCGGGACCCCGGTCATGCGGGCCACCGCCCGGGAGGTCGTCCCGAGTTTCCGAGTGTCCACGTTGGTGCGCACGTTCAGGAAGGCCAGCAGGCTCATCACCACTTCCTCCAGCGCGGCGTTGCCCGCCCGCTCCCCGAGCCCGTTGACGCAAACATGCACCTGGCGAGCACCCTTGCGGACCGCGGCCATCGAATTGGCCACCGCCAGACCGAAGTCGTCGTGGCAATGTGTGGAGAGCGGCACCTTGGTCACTTCCATGACCTCGGAGACCAGGTACTCCATGGCCGACGGGGACATGGTGCCCACGGTATCGGGAAGATTGATCTTGTGAACGCCAGCGTCCTGAACGGCCACGTGCATCTCCTTGAGGAAGTCCAGCTCGGTGCGGGTGCCGTCCTCGCAGGAGAACTCCACGATGACCCCGCGGGAGCGGGCGTACTCCACCGCGTCCACCGCCCGGGCCTTGACCTGCTCCCGGGTCATCTTGAGCTTGTTCTTCATATGCCCTTCCGAGGTGGCGATGAAGGTGTGCACGTAGTCCACACCGTTGTCCACCGCGGAATCGATGTCCTCCCTGGAGCAGCGGGCCAGGCCGCAGACCTTGGCCCTCAGTTTCAGCGAGCTGATCTTGCGGATGGCCTCCTGCTCGCCCTTGGACGTGCGGGGAAAGCCCGCCTCTATGACGTCGACCCCGAGCTCATCCAGCAGCTGCGCTATCCGGACCTTGTCGTCCATCGACAGAGCGACTCCGGGCGTCTGCTCGCCATCCCTCAGGGTGGTGTCCAGTATCTCCACCCTGTCCGGAGTGTGGGGGTCCAAGGCCAAGCGGTTGAAGTGACTGGTGAATATCCGGTCCGCCTCTTGCCCGCCACGGGCGCTGTAGTCCTGACTGCACGACGATCGAAGTTCGGTCATGATAACCAACTCTCACATCCAAGGTCGCAGCGATGAGCCGATTTAAGCACGCAAAAGACCGTGTCCCGCCACGATAATGATGCTCATCGTCATACCTCGTATGTAGTTGAGGGGAACTAGAAGCATATTATATAATCATTGCTAAGGTCTGACACGGCTCAGACCCCGCGGGCATCCCCCCAGATGATCTTGTGCAGCTGCGGCAGCACCCGCACCTCCAAGCGGTGCCCGAGAACGAACTCCACCACCGGGGCCAGAGTGAGACCGCCCACCGGGGTGAAGATCGCCGGGCAGTCCGGTCGGAATTTCCTGAGGACGTCCTCCGCCCTCTCCAGGTCCTCCCGGTCGGCCACCACGAACTTCAGATGGTCCTTCGGCCTCAGGCGTTTCAGGTTGTCCAGGAGCATGCGTTCCTCCATTCCCGAGGAGGGACACTTGTAGTCCATGCTGATCATCAGGCCAGGATGATCGGGAAGGCCGGCTATGGAAAGCGAGCCGTTGGTCTCCAGGGATACCTGCAGACCTTCATCCAGCAGCCGGGAGATGAGTTCCGGGGTCTGGTCGTGCCACATCGGCTCGCCGCCGGTCAGGCATACGTGCCTGGCTCGGTAACCTTTGACGCTGGCCAGGACCTCCTCGACCGAAAGTTCCGAACCGCCCTCCTCCGCGTAGCGGGTATCGCACCACCGGCAATCCAGATTGCAGCCGCTGAGGCGGACGAACACCGTAGGCAATCCCATGGTCCTCCCCTCGCCCTGTATGGAGAGGAATATCTCGTTGACCAGCATCCTCAGTCCTCGTAGGGCACAGGGTCCTTTGCCCCGGCCTCCTTGAAGCCCTTCAGCCGGAGCACGCAGGAGTCGCAGTGGCCGCACGCCTTCTCTCCGCCGCGGTAGCAGCTCCAAGTGAGATGCAGAGGCGCTTGAAGCTTCATGCCCATCTTCACGATCTCCGCCTTGGTCTTCTTCAGGATGGGATGCTCGATGCGGACCGGATGGCCGAGCACTCCTCTCTTGGTTCCCACCTCCAGCATGCTCTCGAAGGATTGGAAGAACTCCGGGCGGCAGTCGGGGTAGCCGCTGTAATCGATGGAGTTGGCCCCGATGAACACCGCGCTGGCGTCGACCGATTCGGCCAAGCCGGCCGCCAGGCTCAGGAACACTATGTTCCTCGCCGGAACGTACGTCTCCGGAATGTCGTACCCGATCTCCTCCGGCCTCCGGTCGGGCACGGGTATGGACTCGTCGGTGAGCGCGCTGCGGAACCCGGTGAGCGGGAACTCCATCAATATGTGCGGCACCTTGTAGTGAGCCACCACCGCCCTCGCCGCGTCCAGCTCCCTCTTGTGCCTCTGCCCGTAGTTGATGGTGAGGGCGGTGACCTCGTAGCCCTGGTGAAGGGCGTAGGCCAGCGTGACCGTGGAATCCAGACCTCCGGAGAGCAGACAGATGGCCTTCATTTCCTCACCCCCAGCTTCTTGCTGACCCAGGCGCTCTGGCCCAGTTCCTCGTGGACCCCCACCTCGACCTCCTTGACGTTGGAGGGGAAGTCCACGTTCTCGATCACCTTTCCCAATATGTAATGGCACAGCTCCTCGGCGCCGCTCTCCTCGGTGGGAAGAAGCACGACGTCCTCCTTGGGAAGGGCGTACTTCTTGCCGTCGGCCTTGATGAAGACCTCCTCCCCCAACGCCAGAGTGATCTTCTTGGAGTTGGCTGGCACCAGGACGCGATGGTCCAGCTCCTCGGCGATGGCCCGCAGCTCCTTCTTCAGGGGTATGAAGTCCATGACCATACCGTCCTTGCCCATCTCCCCGTGCAGCTTCAGGCTCACCATATAGGTGTGGCCGTGCAGGCGACCGCACTTCTTATGCCCGGCTATGAAATGACAGGCCGAGAACCTGATCCCCGCGAACTCGCCGTCGATCTCCAATCTCATGTTATCGCCCTCTCCCTATCGCCCCGGTAAGCAATAATCATTTTCCCCGGTTGGCCAGGGCAGAGGCCAGGGCGATGGAGTCGGCATAGCACCTCTTGGCCCTCGAGGTGTCAATGAATACCCGGTCCAGGTTCAATATGGGGGCGCCCATGGACACGCAGCCGTCCACCAAGTGCATGGTCCGGAAGATGAGGTTGCCGGTGATCCCGTCGGGGGCGATCACCAGGTTCTTGACGCGCACCGCCTCCTCGATGAGTATCTGGCAGTGCTCCACGTCAAATCCCTCCTCCCGGCCCCGGCGCTCCACCTCCATGGCCTCACGTATGCTCCGGTCCACCTCGACGCTCCTTCCGATGTCCCCCATCCGCCCTCCGGAGAGCGCCCCGGCCCGCATAGGTATGCCCAGCTGGCGGAACAGCGAGGCGGAGTATCTCACGAACTCCAGCTTCTGTTCCACGCTCCATCCCTCGTCGACGCCCACCGGCGCCAGGAAGAACATGCGGCCGCCCTTGGGTTGCATCAGCGCCGCCCGCAGAAGATGGTCCAGGGAGAACTGGGACTTGACCTCGGCCATGGCCAGGTTGGCGCTCAGGTCCCCCCGCACTACGGCATCCACCTCCCCGTTCCGGAGCGCGGCCACCATGTCCGCGGCGGAATCGAAGGTGACCGTCCTGGCGTAACCGTTCCTCTCCGCGTCCCGGACGCTCCTCAGGACCTTGCGAGAATCCTCCCCCAGCCCGATGCCCACCTTGGCGTGGTTGGCCACGGCCCTTTGGAATATGTGTTCGGGGGTCAGCATGAAGGGGTGATTCGCCCCAACCGATATATTAGCTTCATCAGAACCCGATGGGAGCGTTCGGGCCATCCCTCCCCTCAGCAGCTTCTGGAACTTTGCCTCGTCCAGTCGGTCCTAACCGATGACAGGCAGCTTGTGCAGGTCGTTCCAGGAATAGATATCCGACAGGTCCGGACCGTATACCGGGGACGCCCTGGCTCTTTTCACCTCTGACCTCAGGATGTCCAGGTGCAGCCTCTCGAAGTCGGCTGGGCGCTTGGATGAAAAAAGCTCGGTATGGCCTTTCAGCGTTGACAGATCGTTCGGCGATGTCCGCACGCCCAACCTCCCCCGATTGGATATACGAAACCTAGTCGGGAGTGTCCCCAGCCAGTATCTGATCGAACCGGTATTCGTCCATGCTGCGGAGCCCGAGAACCATCTCCATCTCCCATGGCGTGAGCAGCGGGATCGGGTAATGCGGTCCATCGTCTATCGCCAGTCGCGGGCAGGCGGTGCTGACCGCCGCTTCGGCGCGGTATGGAAGAAGCGCCTCGGCCCGCACCTCGTTGAGCTGGACGATGTCCGCCCTCATCCCTTTCTTACGGAGAGCGTCCCGGCACCTCACCGCCAGCTCGTATCTCCTCTGGCCGGGCTTATCGCACAGCAGCACCAGCCAGTCCCGGGCCTCCATGGCCTTGGCCATCGAGGCGTACCTCTGCCGGATGACCGCCTCCTTTGCCTCTGTGATATCGTCCACCGCTCCCCGGTACGGATCGATGCACAGGACCGGAAGGCCGGTCCCGAGGGAGACGGCGAGCGGATGGAAGTATCCGCTCCCCAGGAATATGAACTGCTCCACCTCGTCCTTGACGGCGAGCGCGGAGGATACGTTGCAGCCAAGCACCTGGCCCGGAGAAGCCGTGCGGGCGTCCCCCTCGCCGATGAGGACGGTCCGTCCCGCTGAGCTCAGGGCGCTCCGCACCTTGGGAAGGAGATGGACGTGCTGAGCGGTGGCCACCAGCCCCACCTTCGTCATGACCTTGTCAAGGTTCTTTATCAGGGCATCGACGGGATCGAAATCGATGCGAACTTCCAGAAATATTGTGGGTATGCCCGGCCGCAGGTCGGGGATGGGGGCGTGGCCTACGTGGACCAACAGGTCCAATCCTTTCAAGGCCCTCAGGTCGCAGGCTCCGTAGCAGGGATCGCCCAGTATCACAACCTGGCAGCCGGCGGCCGTCTCCAGGTCCCTGGCGAAGTCCCGGGCCTTGGTCTTCAACCCCTCGGGCATCTGCAGCCCGACCAGCCTGGCCTTCCGGGAGCGGACCTCGGAGACCGCTCTCTCAAGCTGAAGGTCCATCGTTCACACCCCGCCTTCGTCCGGCTCGGACGAGATCTCATTGTCGTTCGAAACGCCGTTCCCGTTGCGCTTGGCGTGTATCTCCATATAGAAGGCCCCTATCGAGGCCAGTACCGTGGACAACAGGACGACCACCACGGTGATCCCGAGGATGGCCGTGGCGGTCTCGTTGCTGAACACCAGCGGATAGGAGAAGGGGATGGAGGCCATGACCGCCGCCGCCAGCCCGCGGGGCATCATGTAGAACAGCCCCATCTCGTCGCTGGCGTCGAGCCCGATGTACCTGTTGGCCAAGAGCAGCGAGATATAGCGGGCTAGGAGCAGCCCGAAGAACACGATCAACCCGAGAAGCAGGTACCAGGCGGTGAAGTGGATGGTGGTGATGACCAAACCCAAGTATACGAAGAAGATCGTGCGGATGAGGAACGCTATCTCGTCGTTGAAGCGCTTGACCTTGTCCTCCAGGGCGAACTGTTCGCCCTTCTGCCTGAGCACCTTGGATATCTCGTCCCAGTTGCCGATGGTCAGGCCGAAGACGAGCACCGCTATGGCGCCTCCCCCGGCCTTGTCCACCAGGATGTCGGTGACCGAGTAGACGATCAGCATGGCGGCGATGGTTATCATGTAGGAGAAGGGCTGCTTGCTCAGCCGCTGCAGTATCTTGGTCCACATTATACCGGAGATGATCCCGATCATGGTGGAGACCATGAACGAGCTGACCAGAAGCTCAACCGCGCCCATGACGTCAGCGGTATCCTGGCTCATGAAGACTATCAACGAGGTGGCCACGACGATCACCAGCACGTCGGTGATGGCCGCCTCCAGGGTCAGGACCATCTTGAGATTGGTCGATATCTTCAACGCGGAGATGATAGGAATGACGATGGCGCCGCTGGTGCCGCCGACTATGGACCCCAGCAGCAGACAGGTCTCCAGGTTCCAATCGGTCAGGAAGGTGAGCACCAGGGCGGTTATGAGCATGGAAGCGACGAAGGCGATGACCGTCTGGATCAGAGATTTGCTGAAGGACTTCACGATATCGCCTATGGCCAGGTCCATGCCGGCCTGGAACATGATTATGGCTAAGGCCGCAGCGGCCACGTATGGCGTCAGCGATTCAATGCCCTGGGCCGCCTCGGAGCTGATCAGTCCGATGCCTCCCGGA
>JAKPZB010000089.1 GCA_029560215.1 Methanobacteriota archaeon
ACCGCATAAGCGAACGCCAGGCCCTGTTCCTGTTGTCGATAGACCCGGCCAGCCTGAGCGCGCAGGAGCGCTCCATCCTGGAAAGGGAGATGCGTTTGGTCCGGGAGCGCTAGAGCCGCTTGATCTCGTCCTTGAAGTCCGAGAGCATCTCCAACGCCTGGTCGTATCGCTCGCGGTTCAAGGCCACCCCGGCGTCCTTGAGCACCTTCACCAAGGTGCGCACATCCTTTCCGTCCGCCTTGGCGTCCAGCAGCTGGTTCTTCGCCTTGCGCATCTCGCTCCGGGTGGCCTCCGGCAGCGAACGCATCAACTGCTCGCGACCTTTGCGGGCGAGTATCCCCATCATTCCCCAGTCGCCGTGGTCCCCGGCGTCCCGGGCCTCGTGCAGCATGCGCTTGGCCTCCCTCGAATCCAGATAGAACTGGTCGCAGACGTCGATGAGCCGGGACAGCGATTCCACCAGGTCGTTGGCCTCCAGGTACTTTCCGGAGGAGCGCTCGGCGGCCTTGCGGCCCTTGGCCGCGGCCTGCAGAGCGCCTTCCAGGTCCCCTTCCTCGCGCAGACCGCGCAGCGCGACCAGGGCTTCGGACACCTCCTTGGGGTCGACGCCGGAGCGGGAGACGACCGCCACCAGCTTCTCCAGGTTCCCCTCCTCCAGGACCAGCCTCTCGTCGAGCGCGGCCTTGATCGAGGAGCGGGCCTCCTTGACCATCTGCACCGCGGTGGCCAGGTCCCTCTGCTTTCCCGCCTGAACGGCCTTGTCGATGAGACGACGGCCTTCCCCGACCTCCACCTCGTGGTCCTTGGAGACGATCAGCAGCGGTTTCACCTCCGCCACCAGCCTCGGGAACTCCTGACGCAGCTCGTCATCTTCCTCCGCCAGGCTCTTCCCGCATGCCGGGCAGGTCTCGGACTCCAGCGGGCAGGCCTCGCCGCAGGACGGGCACTCCAACATGGGGACCTCCTCGATGACGAACTCGGTGTCGCAGCCCGGGCACTTGGCCACCTCGCCCACGATGTGCCTTCCGCACTCGGGACAGTCGAACTCGAAAACCTCTTCCTCGTTGGCCTCGCTCCGGTCCTCTGGCATGTGACCCACCCTGCTGGCCTCTGATTGTTCTGTGATTATTTCAAGTTGTTTATTAAATGACCTGGCTCAAGCGCCGCCGGATGATCTGGGCGTCCTCCATCGGAGAGGTGGATTCGCAGATGACGGTGGCCTCCAGGCCCGTTTCGCGAAGGGCGTCGAGCACCATCAGGTGGTCCAGTCCCTCCCCGAGCCGCAGATGCTTCCTCTCCCCGGCGGCGGTGAACTCGATGCCGCTGAGGTGGCAGTGCAACCTGGGGACCTGGGAAAGCGAACCGAGCAGCGCCCGCAGCCCTTCCGGGTTGAGCGGCGGACCCCTGGCCTGCAGGTGGGCGAAGTCCACCACCGGCAGGACCCCGGGGACCTCCTCCATCGCCTCCAGTATCTCCGGGACGGTGCCCCAGGCGGCCTTCCTGCCCATGGTCTCCAAGCCGATGACGGCTTTGAGCGACTCGCCGTCCGCCGCCTCCCTAACCTTTTTCAGGGAGGCCATGACGCGCTCAGAGCAATGGCGGGCGTCCTCGCCGTAGGCGGCGGCGTGCACGACCACTATCCAGGCCCCGAACGCCTCCGCGCCGCGCATCGCCCGCAGGATCCAATCCTCGCTCTTGGCCCTGGTCTCTGGTGACGGGGAATTGAGGTTGATGTAGTAGGGGGCGTGCGCGCTCAGCAGCACGCCGTTCTCCTCCGCTTCCGCCCGGGCCTCCTCCGCCTTTCCCTGGTTGTACTGAACGTTGCGCACGAACTGGACCTCCAGGGCGTCCAGGCCGGCCGCTCTTACCTTGCGCACGGCGTCCGCCGGGGAGCGCGAACCTTCTGGATATCCGGCCGGGCCGGTGTGTATCATGCGTATGAATCGGATGCCGCGATAGAAGTAAATTGCCGCGCCGCACAATGTAAATATCCGGGTGAGGATTGTAAGACTGGGAGGAGAATGAAGCAGTACAACGTTCCGGTGGATAAGCCCGCCGACACCAACGTGATCGTCGGGCAGTCGCACTTCATCAAGACGGCCGAGGACCTCTACGAGGCGATGGTCAACTCCGTTCCGCAGGCCCGGTTCGGGGTGGCCTTCTGCGAGGCCTCCGGCGATCGGTTGGTGAGGGTGGAGGGCAACGACCCCGAGCTGCGGGACTGCGCTCAGCGCAACGCCCTCAAGGTCGGGGCCGGCCACACCTTCTTCGTGATCATGCGGGACGCTTACCCCGTCAACGTGCTGCAGCGGATCAAGCAGGTGCCCGAGGTGTGCTCGATATTCTGCGCCACCGCCAACGAACTGGAGCTGGTGGTGGCGGAGAGCCCTCTCGGGCGCGGGATAATCGGGGTCATCGACGGACAGATGCCAGTGGGAGTTGAGAAGGATGAGGACGTTGAGAAGAGAAGAGGCTTCCTCCGGAAGATCGGATACAAGCTATGAGGAGCCGGACCTCTACGAGGTCCTCGGCAAGTACTACGACGTGTGGTACGAGGACCAGGTGGAGGACACCCAGTTCTATCTGCGCCTGGCGGAGCAGTTGGGCGGGCCGGTGCTGGAATGCATGTGCGGGACCGGCCGCAGCCTGGTACCCCTGGTCGAGGAGGGGTACGAGGTCTGGGGCTTCGACCGCAGCCTTTCCATGCTTGACCGCCTCACCGCCAAGATGGAACATCTGGACGAGGACGTGCAGTCCCGGGCCAGCGTCCACCACGCCGACATGCGCACCTTCCAGTGCCCGCGCCGATACCGCCTGGTGATCGTCCCCTTCAACGCCTTCCTGCATCTGCTGGAGAGGGAGGGGCAGGAGGCGGCGCTGAGGAACGTGGCGGAACACCTGGAGGAGGGCGGGCGCTTCGTGATGAGCGTGTTCAACCCGCGCCTGGACCGCCCGGAGGAGCTGGTGCGGCATCGCGGGACGAAGACCATGCTCAACGGGGAGATCGTCTCCAAGTTCGAGGCCCAGACCTTCGATCAGCCGAGGCAGCGCACCACCGTCCATTACTTCATCGACATCTCCCGCCAGGACAAGGAGATGAGACGGGTCACCGCCTGCTTCACCATTCGCTACATGGCCTACCAGGAGGTGGTGGAGCTGATGGAGGCCTGCGGCCTGCAGGTGCTGGAGACCTACGGCGACTGGAACTTCTCCCCGTTCACCAAGAACAGCGACATGATGGTGTTCGTGGCCAAGCGTGCCCCATGATCCTGGAGCTGGACCACACCCTGGGCTGCGGGCAGGTGTTCCGCTGGCGCAAGGAGGGGGAGGAATGGAGAGGGGTGGTGGACGGCAGGCTGGCCGTTCTCCGCCAGGACGGCGGACGGATCAGCAAGGCGGGCATGAGCGACGAGCGCTTCGCCAGCTACTTCCGTCTGGAGGACGACCTGGAACGCATCTATGGCGAGCTGGGCCGGGACGAGCTCCTTTCCTCCTACTTCCAGAGGTACCGGGGGCTCCGGCTGATCCGGCAGGACCCCTGGGAATGCATGGCCTCTTACGTTCTCGCCACCAACGCCAACATCCCGCGCATCCAGGGGATGATCGAGCGGGTGTGCCGGACCTTCGGCACGGAGATGGACGGCTACTTCACCTTCCCCACGCCCGGCCAGCTGCTGGACCGCTGCGAGCGGGCCGAGGGCTGCGGACTGGGCTACCGATGCGGGCGCTTCATCGAGCTGGCCCGTTTGGCGTATCGGGAGGAGATCGATTTCCCCGGGCTGATGGCGATGGACTACGAGGATTGCGTCAGGGAACTGATAGAACTGCCTGGCATCGGACCGAAGGTGGCCGATTGCGTGAGCGTCTTCTCCCTCGAGCACCTGGAGGCCTTCCCGGTGGACGTGCGGATCAGGAAGGCCATGGCCGAGCTCTACGGGATCGAGGGCAACTACCGGAACGTGAACCGGCGGTCCAGAGAAAGGTTCGGGCGCTGGGCGGGCTACGCCCAGGAGTACATCTACTACGCCTACGGGCGATGATCATTCGCACTGCGGGCAGACGCAGGCGGGAGCCTTCAGGCCGGTCTGGGTCTCGTAGATCCCGACCAGCATGCCGCTCCTCTTGACCATCTCGCAGATGCGGCAGGTCTCCACCACGATGTCGGAACCGTTGATGATGCGCACGGCGGAGATCTCCACCTCCCGCATGAAATCGTCATAATGGCCGCTGTTCTCCAGCTCCTTGTTGGTGCCGCGCTTCGCCTTCAGATACTGGGATATGGCGGCGTCGGTGACACCGAACTTGCGAGCCACTTCCGCCTGGCTCAGATGGTGCTTCTGAACTAGCTCCCTGGCCAACTCGCGCCGTATGGAAGGCAGCACGTACCAGACGATC
>JAKPZB010000141.1 GCA_029560215.1 Methanobacteriota archaeon
CCCGTCATTGGTGGCCGACCCGGTGGCCCGCGGGGAGCACTGCGTGAACGAGGTCGCTCCCGCCTTCATATCCAGCCTTCCGTTGGACGCCTCATACCAGCAGATGATGCTCGCCGTGGTGGGAGGGTTCAACATGACCACCTTCAGCAGCCTGCCTGCGGTGCACGCGTTCACCTTGGGCATGATCTCCAACATGGCGGGAATATCCAACGTCACCTTCCTGCAGGACGTGTACGACCTGGGACCGAACTATTCCAACCTTACCGCCCAGATCGGGGTCGCCTCGCTGATCGCCGAGATAATAACCACCAATACCCTGGACACCTATCCGATACCCCTTCCTGACCAGCTCATCACCGGCTTCGTCTCTCCGGACAACCGGACCATGATGATGACCATCTCGTTCAGCGTAGGCGCCAGTTACATGACCGATGACGGCGAGATGCCCATGACCGACATGGTCAAAGACATCCGCGAGATAATCGCTGACGTGAAAGGAGACACTGGCTTCGAGGTTAGGACGTACGTCACCGGCGCGGCGGCCATCTCCAAGGACCTGGAGGAGCAGTCCGTCAGCGACATGATGCTCATCGAGCCGATTACCATCATCGTCATCCTGGTTCTGATGGGTTACCTCTTCCGCACCGTCATCGGGCAGTTCGTGCCCTTGGGAGCGGTCGGTGTGGCCGTCGGCATAAGCCAGGCCATGGTGTTCGTCCTGGCCTCGACGGTCATGGACGTCAACTACATGATCTCCACCTTGCTTTTCGCCCTGCTGATGGGTGTTGGAACGGACTACTCCGTCTTCATCGTCACCCGCTATCGGGAGGAGAGGATGAAAGGTGCCAACCGCGAGCAGGCCGTGCACACCGCTCTGACATGGGCGGGCGAATCCGTCGCCACCAGCGCCTCCACGGTGATCATCGCGTTCCTGGCGATGGCGACAGCGGACTTCTCATTCGTGCAGTCCATGGGCATCATCATCGCCGGCGCCATAATCATCGCGCTGCTGGTGGCTCTGACGCTCGTCCCATCCGTCCTGATGCTGGTCGGTAACAGGATATTCTGGCCCACCACCGGGAAGCGCTGGGAGAACTACCGCGACAAGTTCATGGCCAAGAAGGCCGCCGGCAACCACGGATACTTCCACCAGGCGGCCACCTTCTCCGTGAACCACGCTAAAGTTGTGCTGATAGTGGCGGTCCTGGTCACCGTGCCCACCACCTACATGTTCCTGACCGCGGAGACCAGCTTCGATTTCATCGGCGCCATGGGAGATTCGGAGAGCATCGACGGAATTAAAGCCATGACCGAGGACTTCGGGGCCGGAAGCATCCAGCCCACTCAGATCGTCATCACCGGCGATGTGGTGGTCTATGACGGCACTAACTTCAACTATGCCTACCTGGACGCGATAGATAATGTGACCGCGGCCGTAGCATCGCAATCGGAAGTGCAGAAGGTAACCAGTATCACTCGCCCCTACGGCGATCCGATAGACTATCGCAACCTTGACGCTCTGAACGAGGAGGAACGTAACCAGGTCGTTTCGGCCATGCTGTCCAGCCTGGGAGCGGACAACCGCAGTGTGCTGCTGACGGTGATCCTGTCGGAGCAGCCCCAGAGCGCCGGGTCGGTCGCCTTCGTAAGCGAACTGAGAGGGGACCTCGCGGACGTGAAGGCGGACGAGCCCCAGCTTGCTAACTCGGAAATATACGTCGGCGGCATCACCGCCGCCCTGTACGACACTGCGGAGTTCACCGACGCCGAGTTCAGGAACGTGGAGATACTGGTGATCATCGGCATATTCATCGTGATGATGATCGTGCTCGGCTCGATACTGCTGCCCTTTTTCGCGGTCATCACCATCGCCATGAGCATCAGTTGGGCCTTCGCCATCACCTACCTGGTGTTCGGAACCCTGCTCAGCCTGCCGGTGCTGTGGTTGATCCCGCTCATATTGTTCGTCATGCTGATGGGCATCGGGATCGACTACAACGTCTTCATCCTGACCCGCATTCGCGAGGAGATCCACAAGGGCAAGGAGACCAAGGAGGCGGTGGTGGACGCGGTGGACTGGACCGGCGGTATCATCACCGCTCTCGCCCTGATCATGGCCGGAGCCTTCGGAGCGATGATGCTGTCCAGCAACGCCATTCTGCAGGAGTTCGGGTTCGCTCTGACGGTGGCCATCCTCCTGGACGCCATGGTGGTGCGCACCTACATCGTCCCGGCCGGACTGACCGTCATGGGAAAGAAGGCCTGGTGGGCCCCTGGCCGCCTGCAGCGGGAGGGGCGCGAGGAGAAGATGCGCAAGAAGTCCCAGAAGAAGGAATAAAACCCGACCAGGGCGGCCGGCCCGGCCGCCCTTTCCCACTTTTTTGTGTGCCAATCCTTGTCATTCCATAGCTTAAATCCTATGCAGACGTTCCTGGAACATTCGTTAAAAAGGTGTTCCCTTGAACGAGAAGATCATGGTCTTGGGCGCTACCGGCCAGATAGGCTCGGAGCTCGTCCTGGAGCTGAGGAAGCGGTTCGGCGGGAAGAACGTAATCGGCGTCGGTCACAGCCGATCTCCCTCCTCGGAGATACTGGGATCCGGGCCTTACGAGACCGGGGACGTCCTGGATGTGAAGCGGATCGAGGAGCTTTGCGAGAAGCACGACATAGGGACCATCTACCACCTGGCGGCGGTTCTTTCCGGGGTGGGGGAAAAGAAACCCCAGTTCGCCTGGGACCTCAACATGAACGGCCTGATCAACGTCCTGGAGGTGGCCCGCAAGAAGAACATCAAGGTGTTCTGGCCCTCCTCCATAGCCGTCTTCGGCAACAACTGTCCCCACCTGAACACGCCGCAGGACACCGTTCTGCAGCCGACCACTATGTATGGAGTGACCAAGGTGGCCGGCGAGCTGCTCTGCGATTACTATCACCGCAAGTATGGCGTGGACGTCAGGAGCGTCCGTTACGCGGGCATCATCAGCGCCGAGACGCCCCCGGGCGGCGGCACCACCGATTTCGCCGTGGCCATATTCTACGAGGCGGTGCGCGACAACCGCTACTCCTGCTTCGTAAACGAACGAACGGTGCTGCCGATGATGTACATGCCAGACTGCATCAGCGCGGCCATCGGCATAATGCAAGCGCCCGCGGAGCGCCTGACCACCAGGCTGGGATACAACCTGAACGGGCTCAACTTCTCGGCGGCCGAACTGGCCGAGATGGTGAGGGCGCGCAGTCCGGGATTCGCCATCAGTTACGAACCGGACTTCCGCCAGGCCATCGCGGACTCCTGGCCGGACTCCTTGGACGATTCTCGCGCCGCCCAGGACTGGGGCTGGAAGGCGGAATGGAGCCTGGAGCGCCTGGCCGACGATATGTTCGCCACGCTGAGGAAGCGCAAGGCCGAGGGTAAGCTCTAGCGAGGATAGATTAATCCCCCAGCTAGACGCTCCTGGAGCGGGATAACATGAGAGACCCTACCTCATTCCTAAAGAAGGAGTACCAGGACCTGGTCGACCAATCTCTGGACTGGCGCATCGCCGAGTTGCAGGGCGCGAGCACCCCGTGGTGCAACGTCGACGGCAAAAGGGTGCTCATGTTCTGCTCGAACAACTACCTGAGCCTGAGCAACCATCCGAACATGAAGGAGCTGGCCAAGCGCGCGGTCGACACGCACGGCG
>JAKPZB010000028.1 GCA_029560215.1 Methanobacteriota archaeon
CCTGGATCTTGCGGACCTCGACCAGGTCGGCCTTTCCGAGGTCAGCGGCGTCCAGCTCGTTGATCTTGGATATGATGGTGGCGCCAGTGGCCTTGGACAGCTTCTCCATGTCGCCCTTCTTCACACGGCGGCCGGCGTAGATGCCTTCCTTGGCCAGGAAGTGCTGCACCAGGTCGTCGATGCCCTTCTGGCAGAAGACCACGTTGGCCCCGACCTTCTTGATCTTGTCGACCATCTGTCTCAGCATGCGCTCCTCCTCGTCGAGGAAGGCATGCATCTGGGTGGGGTCGGTGATCTCGATCTTGGCGTCGATCTCGGTCTTCTTGATCTCCAGAGCGACATCGAGCAGGGCGATCTTGGCCTTCTCGATCCTCTTGGGCATGCCGGGGTGCACCGGCTCCTTGTCCACGATGATGCCGGGGATGAGCTGGGTGTCGTCCATGGAGCCGCCGTGCTTCTTGGTGACCTGGATGTTGTCCATGTCCACCTGCCACTTGCCGTTGACCTTCTCAGCTACGTTGCTGACCGAGTCCACGGATACCTGGGCCATGAGCTCTTTGGAACCGGAGATGGACTTGCTCATCATGGCGGTCTTGGCGATCTTCAGGAGAGTGTCGCGGTCCTTCGGCTCGACCTTGACGGCCACGGAGTCCAGAACCTCAATGGCCTTGTTGGCGGCCATGCGGTACCCGGCGGTGATGATGGTAGGGTGGACGTTGGCGTCGATCAGGTCGACGGACTTCTTCAACAGCTCTCCGGTGAGGATGACCGCGGTGGTGGTGCCGTCGCCGCATTCCTCGTCCTGGGTCTTGGCGACCTCGACGAGCATCTTGGCGGCGGGGTGCTCGACGTCGATCTCCTTCAATATGGTGACGCCGTCGTTGGTGATGACGACGTCGCCCATGGAGTCGACCAACATCTTGTCCATTCCGCGGGGTCCGAGGGTGCTCCTAACAGCGTCTGCGATGGCCCTGGCGGCCATGATGTTGTTGTATTGGGCGTCCTTGCCCTTCTCGCGCTTGGAACCCTCTTTGAGTATCAGTATAGGTGCGTTTCCCATTGCCATGCTACTAACCTCCCTTGGTATCAAATCAGTTCGATACCTAGCTCTGTGCTAGCGGCCTTGGAATGTTTGTTCTTCTATATGAAGCTATTGTGCATCCGCCCCGCACCCATACAAAAACAGATTTTCCTTTGGCGGAAGCTCAGGGCGACGAAAGGGCTGGGCCGTATTTGATATTATCGTGCTCTGGTCGGACGAAGGGCAAGGTTATATTCCCTGACGCGCTTCGAGGGAACGATCGAATGAGCGAGCTCCAGAAGACCGTGACCGTGGTGTTCAACCGCAAGGGCAAGAAGCTGCTCTCCGAGCGGGAGTTCATCAACGCCCTGTTCTTCGAGCTGAAATGGGCCGAACCCACTGGCGCCGGGCGCATCGAGGCGAAAGAGGCGCAGCGGATACTGGAGGCCGCCCTGCGCAAAGGGCTGCTGGAGCTTTCCGAAGGCTACGTCAAACCGACCTTCGACCTCAAGACGGTGGAGGTTCCCCTGAACTACAAGCCCACCCGGGACCTGCTTAACGAGCTGGGGGAAGGGGCTTCCTCCGCCTCGGCATCCCCATCCGCGACCCAGTCCGACAAGAAGGTAGAGCCGCTGCCGGTGTTCTCGGTGCTCATCGACGATATCGCGGCCAAGTCCGGCTGGAACAAGCGGGACGTGGTCTCCCGGATAAACAAGGTGGTGGAACGGCTGTCCGTGGACGCCGAGGTGGCGGCGCTGCTTATCGGAAAGGACGTCGGGGTGGACGTCGGAAAATATCTGTTGGAAGTGAAGGAAGAGGTTTTGCGCAAGTGATCAGAGCTTGCCGCCGCACTCCCCGCAGAACCGGGTCCCCGCCGGGCTCTTGGCCCCGCACTCCTGGCACTCCACCATCCCTAGGGGGTTGCCGCAGTTGTTGCAGAATTTCCCGGCCCCCGCCGGCTTGCCGCACTTGGGGCACATGGTCTGCCTGGACTCAATCTCGCCGGTGAAGACCTGGGTGTTCCTGGCCTTCTCCTCGATGTCCTCCTTCATCTTCTGAGCACGGGCGGCGGATACCTCCACCGCTTCTCGTGGGGCGTCCTCCACGCACAGGCCGGCCTCCTCGTTCCAGTCGTTGTCGCAAACGAACTTCTTGCAGCGGGGGCATCTCTTGAAATGCCCCTTCGCTTCGTTACCGGCCTGCTCGAAGGCGTGCTCGTGCTCCTTGTGCCATTCCGGGGTCATGCCGTCGAAGCGGTCCCCGATAACCCCAGAGCCGGTCTCCGCGGCGTAGCCCGGTTGCCCCGCCCGGACAGGTCCCCGGCCACCGCCGCCACCCGGCCCAGCCCGCGGAACAGCCTGCCCTTCTTGTATGTCTTGGACTCGATAAAACGGGTCTTGTACCCCTCCTGGCACAGGTCACAGAAGAATGTGAACTGGAACCCCGCCTCGCTGCTGTTATCCTCCATGTTCGACGTGAACGCGACCAATCTTCCACCGCTCATATTTTCCATCCACCTTTGATCTTCTTGTCGCAGCTGGCGCACCTCTCCCCCAGAGGGACCTGCTCGGCGCCGCACTTGGGGCACTTGGCCATGAGCCTCGCGCCGCAGCTCTCGCAGAAGTCTCCCAGGAAGGTGGCCTTCCCGCACCTCGGGCAGTCCATTTTGAGCTCTAGGCCGCAGTGCGCGCAGGCTCTCTGCCCAGTCTGGATGGGGGAGCGACACTTGGGGCACCTTAAGGAGTCCGTGGGGGACGGCTTCCCACACCAGGGACAGGTGTTGGCGTCGTTCTCCACCAGCTCTCCGCAGTGCCTGCAAGGTTTCTTGTAACCCACCATGTTCCAGCTCTCCCCAATCGGTAGCCTGGGATGAGGCTCATCCGATAAAACGGTTTGCCGTACGTTATCCAACTGGATAACGTGCGGTCACGCCTTTCCGAAAGACCTCCGCACTGAATCCTTCCAGTTCTCGTCGTGGAAGGCCCGCCCGATGTAGGCATTCCGCAGAGCGACCAGTTCAGGCATGGCATACAGCGCGTTCAGGTATCTGGCGTTCTCCGCCTTGTGCATTTCGACATCGGACATCATGATCGGCTCCCGCCTCAGCCCTATGGACCTTAGGCACTCGCCGAGCACGTCGGTCACCGCCGATGTGTCATCGTAACCGGCGAAATGGGACATTCTTGAGTAGGAGAAGAGGTAGGTCGCCCGGTTGGTTTCCTCGGAGGATTCGGCCTCGAAAGCGATGACCTTGGGATCGCCGGAAGGGTCGGTCATGGGAGCAAGGAACCAGATGTAGCCGCTGCCATCTTCGTTCCTGCCCAGTCCGATCCGCGTATGGTCTCCGGAGGTGGCGGTGAGAGAATCGAACTCCTCCCGCAACCCGGAGGCCCTGACCCGTTCCGTCAAGGCCCTCCAGAGCTCCTTGTCCAGGGGTTTGACCTCCTTCCCGCTGGCCGCCCTCCCGTCCAGGAGCATGTCGGTGGCCTGGGCGAGCACGGATGGGCTTATGTTCGGATGGACCTCCTTGAGCAGCGCCCCGGCCTCTTCCTTCAGAACGGCCAGGGCCTTGTTGACCAGGCCGGCGAAGGGATCCAGTTCCGCTCCCATCCTGAACAGCTCAAGTGACCCGTGGCGATGATGGAGCATCAGTCGATGCTCGGCCTTCTCTATCTTGTTGATCAGGCCCAGCTTCACCCGGAACATCTGGCCGTCCAGAGGGGAGAAGATGATCGAGCGGTCGAAAAGGGAGACCTCTCCCTCACCCCTAAGGGAGGAATTGCCTGAACGTATCTCGTAGGCGGCGCGAACCGGCTGGCGCAGCACCTTCTCATCGATGAGGCGGTCCTTCAGCATCAGAGCGTTCCTGTTCCTCGTTAAGGCGCGGCGAAGGTCGTCGTGCTTGAAGCCGACCTTGGTCAGCGATAATCTTTCGCCGTCCAGGGTGCTCAAGGTCAATTCCCTTCCCGATTCCGAGATCCGATCGACCCGCCGGAACGGAAGGACCGTGCGGTCCCCGTCGTTCCCGATCACGGACAAGTTGTCCTCCCCCACCGAGGCCTTGCCGTCGCCTTCCGCCGAGATATCGCCGTTCGGACCGGTCAGGCGGTAATGCACTGAGCACTCCATGCTTCCCGGCAATAGCGTGGGCGGTGAAAATGCTTTCCTGAAAATTATTATAAATTGAGAAAGGGGAAGCGGTTTTCAAGGGAAACGGGAAGCTCACTTCTTCTTCATGAAGTCCTCTAAGGTCATCCCCTTCTTGCCGGAGGCCTTCTCCACGGCGGCGATGGTGACCTTCTCCTTGATCTTGATGTCCAAGGTCTTCTCCACCTTGCGTATGAGGACGTCGTCCGGATGCATGGTGCCGGCCTCCAGCTTGTGGACTATGCTGACCCTCTCGTTCATCTTGGCGGCCAGCTCCTCCTGCTTCCAGCCCATCTTCTCCCGGGCGTCCTTTATGCGCTTGGGGAAGTCCACGGCCAGCTCGAAGGATTCCTCTCCGCCCTCGTAAACGTCCCGGGTCTTCATGCGCCGCTCGCGGTTCTGCAGCCTGGCCTGGATGACCGACGGTTCCGCGGTGGTCCCCTGCTTCCCACCCGCCTTCACGTTGTCGCCGAACTTGGCGCAGTCCCGGCACACATTGAGGATGGTCCCCTCGATCCTCACCGGCAGCAGGCTCGCCATCTCCTTACCGCACATTTCGCATATCATCGCTATCGTTCGTGTTAATACAGGAAGTGGAATTTATACATGAGCCGAGGCTCATTCTTTCATCCTGTGGAACGGTTTGGGAGGAGAGGGGGAGAAGCATTCCTCGACCTCCACTTCCACGATCCCCGGGACCGTCTCGGACAGGGCCGACCTGGCGTTCCGGCGCAGGTCCTCCGGGGAGGATATCACCCGGGCGTTCACGGTCAGCTGTCCCCTGCCCTCGGCGAACCTGGACCCCTTGGCCATGTCCACCGTCAGGCGCCCCTGTACGCAGGACATCTTCATGGCCGAGACGGGGGTGACCAGCATGATCTTGGCGTGGGCCACGTCCCCGGCGGGGTATTTGTCGGCTAAAGCGCCGAGGAACCTTCTTCCGAGAACGAAGGCGTCGACCCGGGGGACCAGCTCCACGGCGACCGTGGAGTTGTACCAGCCCAGCTCGGCCTCCGCCTGGGCGTAGAGGGAGTAATCGATGTCGGTGGGCCTGCGGTCGCTGGTCTGGGCCCCGTTGACCACTCCCATGATCTCCTGGAACCCTTCCTCGCCGAGCGAGGAGTAGGTTATCGTCCGCACCGCGGGATTGATCTCCTTGACCGCGGAACGCACCAGCTCCAGCTGCTCGGGGGTCACCAGGTCCGCCTTCGACAGGACGATGACCTCGGCCTCGCAGACCTGATGGCGCCGGAGATACCCGTTCAGCTGGTTCCGGTCGAACCCTTCCGAGAGGGCCCGGGCGGCGTCCACCATGATGATTAGGGGGGCCACCTCGAAGCGTTCGCTGTACATCGCCTTGAGGGGATTGACCACCGTGGCCAGCAGATCGGTGCAGCTGCCCACCGGCTCGGCGATGACCATCTGCGGCTTCGAGGCGTCGATGAGCTTCTCGGCGTTCTTCATGAAGTCCGGGAAGCGGCAGCAGAAGCAGCCCCCGGAGACCTCGCAGGAGTCCAGCCCCAGGGCGTGGGAGTACTGGGTGTCGACCAACGCATCCGCCTGGTCGTTCATTATCAAACCGACGTTCACCTTCGAGGACATCAGTTCCTTGGCCATTCTGGTTATGAGCGTGGTCTTTCCCGCCCCCAGGAACCCTCCTATGATCACCATGCGGACCTTTTCAGGAATGAGATCACCTAGCGTCCGGGTCATAGGCATCCTCCATTTTATACTTTATTATTTGATAATAAAATCAAATATATACAAAGTAATTTTATTAGGGGGAAGGGTGAACGGTTGAAGACCTTGAAACAGAAGCTCACCGCTGAGCTGATCGGGACCATGTTCCTGGTGATCGTGGCCATAGCCAGCACCATACTTCCGATGACCATCGGGGTGGATATGGGTGTGACCGTGTTCGTGAACGCCGTGGCGGTGGCCTTCGTGCTCTTCGCCCTGATCGAGGCCTTCGCCCCCATCTCCGGGGCCCATTTCAACCCCGCTGTGACGTTAGCCCTCTCCCGGACCGGGGAGATGCGGAAGGGCGAGGCCCCCTACTACATAGCCGCCCAGTTCGCCGGCGCGTTCATCGGCCTGATCACCGTGCACCTGATGTTCTGGGACACCAACCCGGTGCTGATTTCGATTTCTAGCAACGAAATGACCGCCAGCCAGTTCTTCGCGGAGATCGTGGGCACCTTCATCCTGGTGGGGGTCATCTACGGTTGCGTACGGGGGAAGAGCCATGCCACCGGCATGGCCGTGGCCTTCCTGGTCGGCGGCATGCTGGTGTCCACCGTGAGCACCATGTTCGCCAATCCGGCGGTAACGTTCGCCCGGATGATGACCTACGCCATCTGCGGCATCGCCCCTCTGAGCGGATTGGTCTTCATGGCCATGGAGGTCATCGGAGCCCTGCTGGCCATGGTGGTCTTCACCAAGGTGCTGTACCCCGCCCAGTTGGAGAAGAAGGACATCTGCGAACCGGGCTACTGCCCGCCCAAGATAATCGAGATAAAGTGATGGCCGGCCGCGCGACCAGGATGACAAGAATCATCGTTTGATAGGGTTTGGCAAATGCTCAAATAGAGGGCGGTTTAATCAATGCTCGAAGGTGCCACATTTGTTGGATGAAGAGCTTGACCAATCCATCTCCAACGAGATCGTCGAGAAGCTGGAGCTTCTGGAACGCCAGAACAGCGAGCTGCTCGAGGAGGTCAGGAGGGTGGAGGGTGAGAAGAGGTATGTGGAGAGCGAGCTCTTCCGGCTGCAGAAGGAGATCAAGAGGATGCGCTCCGAGCTGGAGCGTTTGAAGTCCCCTCCCCTCATCATCGGCAGCATCAAGGATATTCTCATCGACGGCCGCGTCATCGTCAAGAGCAGCACCGGCCCGGACTTCATCGTCACCACCTCCGAGTACGTGCCGTCGGAGGACCTCATCGTGGGCGCCCGGGTGGCGCTCAACAAGCAGACCCTGGCCGTGATGTCCGTCCTCCCGCAGTCACTGGACCCCATCGTCACCGGGGCCGAGATCATCGAGAAGCCGACCATCACCTACGACATGATCGGCGGACTGGACGATCAGATCCTGGAAGTGCGCGAGGCGGTCGAGGACCCCCTGCTGCGACCTGAGCTGTACAAGCGCGTCGGTATCGAGCCGCCCAAGGGCGTGCTGCTGGTCGGCCCGCCCGGAACCGGTAAGACGCTCATTGCGAAGGCCGTCGCCAACCACACCAACGCCACCTTCATCCGCTTCGTCGGTTCGGAGCTGGTCCAGAAGTACATCGGTGAGGGGGCCCGCCTGGTCCGCGAGCTGTTCGAGCTGGCCAGGGAGAAAGCGCCCAGCATCATATTCATCGACGAGCTCGACTCCGTCGGCGCCAAGCGTTTGGACGTAGCGACGTCCGGAGACCGCGAAGTTCAGCGCACCCTCATGCAGCTGCTGGCCGAGCTGGACGGCTTCAACCCGCTGGACAACATCAAGATCATCGGGGCTACCAACCGCCCGGACATACTGGACGACGCGCTGCTGCGGCCGGGACGCTTCGACCGCATAATCGAGGTGCCCATCCCGAGCTACGAGGCCCGTCTGGAGATCTTCCGCATCCACACCAGCAAGATGAGCGTGGAGGACAAACTGAACTTGGAGGCGTTGGCTACCAAGACCGAGCTGGCCACCGGCGCCGACATCAAGTCCATATGCACCGAGGCGGGCATGTTCGCCATCCGCGACAACCGCGACGTGGTGACCATGGCCGATTTCGAACGGGCCATATGCAAGGTGCTGGAGAACGAGACGGCCAAGTGCACCGAGTCAGGCGTCATGTTCGCCTGAAACCTCTTCCGAAACCTCTATTTCCTTTTCCAGAACGAACGAACCGATGTAGCCGCACTTTAGGCATCGGTACTTCTGACCCAGCATCATGCCCGCCTCGTAAACCACGTCGGCGGAACCGCAATCGGGGCAGGTGGCCACCCAGGTCTTCATGCGGTTATGACCTGATTCGCCGAACTTAAATCAATCGTCGGAGAGGTCCTCGCCGCCCTCGAAGGACTCCTGCACCATGTCGTAGATGTCCTCCAGGCCGGACGGCTCGGTGGCGGAGGCGGGTATCACCCGGCGGTAGGCGCCGATGGATTCCAGCGCTTTGAAGAGCTCGATGCTCAGCACCGCCCGGGAGTCGATCTTGCCGGTGAGCGCGTCATACAGCGCGTCCGGGGAGTCGGACCAGCCGGTTATGACCTCCAGTTCCTCCTCCTTGAGCAGGTCGCTCTTTGATAGTACGGTGAAGAACGGCACGCTGAAGCGGAAGTGCACGGTGGCCGCCAGCATTATCGAGGATACGAAGCCGGACGGGGATTTGCACAGGTTCGGATCGGCCAGGAAAACCAGGCAGGAGTCCTCCTTGCCCAGCTCCTCCATTATGACCTCGGAGCTCTGCCGGAAGGCGAACAGCTCGATCTGACCGGGGGTGTCAACCAGGACGTAGTTGGTGCGGAACTTCTCAACGGATTCGGCGAGGTCTTTGGCGTTCACCGCCATCATGTCCGCGGCCACGATCTGCGCCCCGTTCGGCCCCAGGCCGTACTCCTCCATGACGTCGTCCACCCGCACCCAATCCCGGATGTCGATGTCCGGCTGGTACGGCATGTGCTCCACTCCCGGATCGAGATTGATGATGACCGAGTCCAGCCCCTGCAGGGTGAGCCATTCCTGGAAAGCGTAGATGAGTGAGCTTTTCCCGCTACCGGCGGTGCCGACGAAGTAGATGAAGCGCATGATATCCTGCGAAAGGAAGGATGCCGCCCTTATGATACTTGCGACGCCACAGGATGTTCGGGAAAAATAAGGCTAGAGCGGGAGCCGTTCAGCGGGCGATCTTTTCCAATGCCTTGAGAAGTCCTTCCACCTTATCGGCGCGCCTTCGGGCGGAAGCGCGTATGGCCTTCTTGTTCCGCCTGTCCCCGGTCAGCCTCATCGCCTCCAGGTAGGAGCGGATGAGATGATCGTCCAGCCGGGACATGCGCTCCCGGAGACCGGCCAGCTCCGGCCTCGGGATGTCCTTGAGGTCCCCGGCCAGCAGCTTGCGCTCCATCTTCTCCAGCCGCTTGCGGCAATCGCCAATGGATTCGCCCACGCTGTCGTCGAAGGAACGGCGGGCGGGCTGGCGCAGCTCGGGCGGGAGGTCGTCCATGATCTCCTCGGTCTCCCGCAGGACCTCCATGACCTGGAGCGTCAGCCGCCTGAGCTCCTCCTCCGGGCGGACGTCGTCCTTCCCCCTGAACCGATCGAGCAGTTCCATGCGCGAAGGGGGATGGTGTGATGAGAAAAAAACCTGCCGCCCGGCCTAGGGGTGCCCCTGGAGGTGCTGTTTCCTAGTCTACCGAGCGTCACGCGTCGGAACCGTACCGGCTGCGCTGCAGGGTAGCCTCGCCCATGATGTCCTGCACGCGGTGACGCTTCAGCATGGTCTCGGCCTCCTCCTTGGTGGGGGCCGAGAACGTCCTGCCGCAGGTCTTGCATCTAACCTTTTTCATAGGGGCTGCCTCCGGTATATCCTCGTCCGCAAGCCCTAATATAACTTGCCGAGCGACCACGCCGGCGCACGATGCATTCAGTCGAAGACGATCTGGGAGCGGTCATCGATGGTCACCATGGGCTTCTTCACGCGCTTGGCCCGGGTAAAGGAGTCGTACGCTTCCCTACCGCCCATCTCCTCGATCAACTTGTAACCGTCCTGGGACATCTTCTTCACGTTGCAGCTGACCCTCTCCACGGAGCCGGGGGCCAGGGTGATCATCAGCTTGCCGAGGAAAGGCAGCCCGAAGGGAATGGACTCCCGCAGCATGACCGTGCCGGGAATGGCCTCGAACCAGTCCTCCAGTGAGGTCTCCCCCAGCTTGCTCAGCAGATCGCCCATGGTGGCCTGCCATCCGTCGTCCGGACCGACCACCGCGTCCATCCACTTTCCGTCGATGAACACCTGCACCTCGGCCTCGATGAGGAAGTAACCGAGCGAATCGTACCACTTCTGCATGAAGCTGTCCGCGCCCAGCATCTTGTCGTACCAGACGGCGATCATGTTCATGGCGAAGACCTTGTACCTCGCTTTGATGCCCGCCGCGCGGCACAGGGCCACCATGGTGTTGGCCAGGTGGAAGCAGGTGCCGGTCCCCCTCTCCAGGGTGTCGCCGGCGCTGTCGAAGGGCACATACTCCACGATCATCTGGTTCTTGGCCAGGTCGTGAGCGCGCCTGGCGAACTCCAGGTCGGAGACCTGGAAAGCGCCCAGCTTGTGGGCCATGGCCACGATGCGGGGTTCGCAGGGGTCGCAGAAGCGGGTGGCGGACAGGTACTTCTCGTCCCGGGCGGCGCAGCGCATCCCCTCCCTGTACTCAGGAATATCGTAAGGTCGCTCGGGGCGCTGATACCGCTCATGGTCGGCCGGCAGCACCCTCATCTTCTTGACCTCGCCCAAGTGGAAGGCGCTGGTCTTGAGGACCGACACCACTCCTTTGGTGAGCAGCTTGATGAAAGGGGTGTTGGGCAGGAACTCGTGCCGCTTCATGTAGCCGAGGGAACGCAGCTCAATCCCCTCCGACATCGTTCGCCATCATCTTGCGCATCTCCTCGCCGCAGCCGCGGATCTCCTTTCCGGCGATGCGGGTGATGCCCGACTCCAGCACGGGGCCGGGGCGGTCGCAATGCGGGCAGTGCTCCAGCATCTTGACCCTGTCGTTGGTGACGACGAAGCCGGGGTAGGCGTTCATGGAGCCGTCCAAAAAGGCGAATCGGCCGTATTTTCCGTATCCGAGGTTGTTGCCCTCGTCGTCCAGCACCATGGGGTGCAGATAGTTGGTGGGGATGTGGAAGTGGTGGCCTTCCGGACATTGCAGCATCCAGCCGTTGCCTTCCACCATGCCGTACATGTCCAGGCAGTGTTCCGGACGGACGCCGAGAAGCTCTTCCACGTCCTTGCGGAACTTCTCCTCGGGAATGCGCTCGTCCTCGTGCGCCTTCCATCCGCCTCCGGTGAGTATCAAGGCCCGGTCGCCGAAGTCGAAGGACTTGCCCTTCTCCTTGAGCTCGTTGAGAGCGTAGTGAAGCATGAACGGGACGCCGACCAGGGCGATGCGCGAACCGTCCTTGTACCTCTCCTCCAGCCAGCTCACGATGCGGTCGATGGACCTCTGGGTGGTGCGGGAGACCACGTACTTGGTGATCTTCCCGACCAGGGTGTCGCCCTTGGCCATGGACTGGCGGACCGTTTCAGTATTGATCTCGCGGTCCAAGGCCACCTCGACATCCTTCATGATGTCGTACATGACCGCGCCCAACCTTCCGGCGAACAGATTGGTCTTGAAGGGATTGGGCATCATCAGGAACGAACGCATGTCCGGTCCCCAGCGGGGGTAGAACATGGTCAGAGCGCCCTTGGACAGGGCGTACTCGTTGGCGAAGAAGGCCTTCATGTCCCTCGGTATGAACGTGTGCCTGCCGGAGGTCCCGCTGCTGTAGGCCACGGCCATGCCGGCGTCGTTGAAGGAGTTCACCACCTCATCGGGCGAGGGGTCCTTGCTCTTGATGCGGATCTTGGGAAGCTCCCCGGTGTAGATGTTGGCCAGCCACAGGGCGAAGTCCCTGCCTGTCGGGTAGGTCTTGAAGAAGTCGCTGGAGACCACCGGGATCTTGTCCAGATCGTCCGCGGACCTTATCGACGCGGGATCGAACTTCAGCTCCTCGCAATAGGTGCGGTACGTCCGGTTGCTCTTGTAATGCCGGTCGAGCTGGTACCTGACCGCCTTGTAGCGGAGATCGTTCGCCACCTTGGGTTCCAATCGGAAGTAGTCGGAAGGACCGTATACGGCGTGATCCGATGGGGTCCAATCCGCCCGGTTGGGAATGTACTTGGCGGTATGGGCATCGAACTTGCGGATGTACTCGGCGAAGTCCATTTGGCTTCCCAACTACACCCCCATTATAAAGATTGTGGTTTTTATCTGAGGCGGAAATATCGACGATCGCAGAATTTTTTGATTTTATTTAAAATCTGGGGTGTTGCGAAACTATATGTGTGTAAGTAATTACTTGCCATGTTGATGCCCAAGCTCGAGGAGGAGGTCCGGGCGCCTAGGAGGGGTTCCAAGGAGAGGATATCGGCCGCCGCCTTAGCCCTGTTCGCGGAGAGGGGCTTCGACGGGACCACCACCAAGGCCATCGCCGAAAGGGCGGGCGTCAACGAGGTCACCATCTTCCGGACCTTTGGCAGCAAGGACGCGTTGTTCAGACAGGTGGCCAGGGAGATGCTACCTTTGCATCGGATCAAGGCGGGCGAGGACTTCCGCATCGAGGGCGGCGCGGAGGACCGTGCTGGTGCAGAACGCCCGCCTGGTGCTGGGGATCCTGAAGGAGAACCGGCACATCTTCATGATCCTGGTGGGGGAGCTGTGGAGGCATCCCGAGCTAAAGGAGGAGGTGGGGTTAGAGATGCTCGAGCAGGCGGTGGATTTCCTGGCCGCGCAGATGGACATCATGATCGAGGACGGCTGCCTGCGCGAGGTGGACCCGTACGTGGCCGCCAGGTCCTGGATGGGGACGATACAGTCGCATTTCCTGCTCAACTATCTCCTGGGAGCGGGGACGTTCGACCCGGACGCCGAAGAACGGTTGCTGAGGGGATGGGCGGACATTTTCGTCAAAGGGGCGGGGAGGGGATGAGGTGGATGGCGTACGTTCGGTTGTGGTGCGGGGCTGGGGTCTTCAGGAGATCTGGCCGGACCTGGCGGTCCCGCTGGTCTTCGCCGCGGCCATGCTCACCCTGTCCATCGTACTGATGCGCCGGAGGTGAGCACGTCAATCGACGAAAACGTCGAGAATAATATTCTATCATTTTTGATAATCCAGATTCAGTACTCGTGCAAAGTTAATTATAAAATATAAATCGAAGGGGAGACCAAGGTGAACTAACTTGGTCGACCTGTTGGACGAACTGAGCACGATGTGGGACAGCTTCCTGGTGGCCGTGCCGGCCATCCTGGCGGCCGTCATCGTTCTGATCATAGGCTACCTGGTGGCCTGGGTTGCGGGTAAGATAATCAAGAAGGTGGTGCAGAAGGTGGGTCTGGAGAGATTCTTCAATCAGACCGCCACCGGCCGGGCGTTCCTGTCGTCAGGATTGTACGCTTCGAACCTGGCCAGCATACTGGTCATGGCCTTCGTCATGATATTCTTCGTCATCCTGGCCATCCAGGTCCTGGACATGAGCGGGGTGTTCGGTGACCTGCTCACCCGCCTGGCGAACTACCTGCCCAAGCTGTTCGTGGGAATTCTGGTTCTAATCGTGGGGGCGTTCTTCGCCGACTTCCTCTCCTCGTTCATCGGACGCATCGTGCGGCCCATGTTCGCCGAGGGCAAGCAGAACATCGCCGAGATGCTGAAGAACCTGCTGTTCATCGGCCTCATCGCCTTCGTGGTGCTGCTGGCGCTGAACATCATGCTGCTCACCGGCGCCCTGGTCTACACCCTGGTCCTGGGCTTCGTGATCATCGGGGTGGGCATACTTCTCACCGACGCGCTGATCAAATCGGTCGCCGACGAGCACCCCGACTTCAAGGAGGTGGCCGGGTACGCCAAGTTCGTGCTCTACGCCATCTTCCTGATCGTCGGCACCGGCGCCATCTTCGCCACCTTCCCCGGCGTGACCGGCATCATCGCCAACATATCCTGGGCCTTCGCTTTGGCCCTGGCGTTAATGCTGGTCCCGGTGGCCTTCGCCATGACCAAGAAGATGACCAAGCAGTGAACGGGGCCCCGCCCCCTTTTCTTTCGTTTTTCCCCTGAGCTTGACACTTGATTGGGCTGATTCGTAGAAAAATAGTTGATGTTTTCAATGCTGGACGCTCTTGCGTCCAGCGAAAATGGTAGAGATTAAAAGTGTCCTCAACCTTTTCTGGATTGTGAATAAACAGTCAAAGCTGAGGACGACTCAGCTTACGCCGAATGACAATAAATCGTTTTCCATCGGCACGACGCTGATGGTGGACGACTGGTACGAGCGACTGGGGTTGAGCGAGATCATCGGACGGCACAAGAGCAAGGGCATCGCGCTCGATGCCCTTGTCCGCGGCATGCTCGTAGACCAGCTGGGAGACAATTTCAGCATCCTGCAGGCGAGCGGGTGGCTCAATCGGAAGGAGGTCCTGGATCATTACGGCATCCGGGCATTCAACTCGAAGACGCTGTACCGGGCGGTGGAGACGCTGGGGCGGAACCGCGAACGCATCGTTCACGAGCTCCAGGACGCCGTCCTGGAGCTTCTCGGACGCCCGAGGACGGATG
>JAKPZB010000006.1 GCA_029560215.1 Methanobacteriota archaeon
GCTCGGGGAAGTCCTCGGCGACGTTCTTCTTGTACCAGCCGTCCAGCTGACCGGAGTACAGCGAGTAGGACGTAAGCCAGTTGATGGCCGGGAAGTGCCTCCTCTCCCTCAACTTGGTGTCCAGGGCCCAGAAGACACGCACGATGCGCAGGGTGTTCTGCGTGACCGGCTCGGACAGGTCACCGCCGGGCGGCGAAACGGCGCCCACCACGGAGATGGAGCCCAATCCTCCGGACAGGGCGACCACTCGGCCGGCCCTCTCGTAGAACTCGGACAGCCTGGCGGACAGGTACGCGGGGTAACCTTCCTCACCGGGCATCTCTTCCAGACGGGAGGAGATTTCCCTCATGGCCTCCGCCCATCTGGAGGACGAGTCGGCCATCAGGGAGACGTTCAGTCCCATGTCCCTGAAGTATTCAGCGATGGTCATGCCGGTGTAAACGGACGCCTCACGGGCCGCCACGGGCATGTTGGAGGTGTTGGCGATCAGGACCGTCCTGTTCATCAACGGCTTTCCGGACTTGGGGTCGGTCAGCTCCGGGAATGACGTAAGCACTTCGGTCATCTCGTTGCCGCGCTCGCCGCAGCCGATGTAGACCACGATCTCAGCATCGGACCACTTGGCCAGCTGCTGCTGGGTGACGGTCTTTCCGGTACCGAAACCGCCGGGGATGGCGCCGGTACCGCCCTTGGTCAGCGGGAACAAAGTGTCGCAGACCCTCTGTCCGGTGATGAGCGGCTCCTCGGGGGCCATCTTCTTGGCGAAGGGCCGGCCGCGCCGGACGGGCCACTTCTGCATCATGCGAACTTCCTTGCCGTCGATTACGGCCACGATCTCGTCAACGGTGAACTCTCCGGACTTGATCATGTCCACGGTGCCGCTGATCCCCGGAGGAACCATGACCTTGTGGGTGATGGCCCGTTCCGGAACGGTACCGATGACCTGGCCTCCGGTGACGGTGTCACCCTGCTTCACCACGGGGGTGAACGGCCATTTCAGGTTGTGGTCCAGGCCGGGGGCGGATACTCCCCTCTCGATGAAGTTGCCCATCTTGTCCATCAGGACCGGCAACGGCCTCTGGATTCCGTCATAAACGCTAGACAACAGGCCGGGTCCCAGCTCGGCCACGAGGGGCTGTCCGGTATCGACGACCTTCTCTCCCGGTCGCACGCCTGAGGTATCCTCGTACACCTGAATGACGGTCTTCTCGCCCACGATCTTGATGACCTCTCCCATGAGCTGCTCCTTGCCCACCAGGATAACGTCGTACATCCTAGGCGAAATGCCGACCGCCGTAACGACAGGCCCTGCAACTCTATAGATCACGCCTTCCTTTCCCATGTCAAACCCCTCAATTAGTTTTGTACAGATCAACACCGATGGCCCGCTTGACCTTCTCCCTAAGGTCGCTCTCGGCCTTGCCCACCATCACCACGACGGGGGCGATGCTTTCAGTTACCTTCCTCCTCGCGTTGGGGCTCAGGAGCTCCAGGTCGGAGGAATCGATCGCCAGCACGCCAATGCTGCTGTCGCCTATGAGCTCCAGCGCCTTGGCCTCGTAATCCTTGGGTTTGGCGGTGTAAATGCGCTTCACTCCGCCCAGCCGGAAACCCAACACGAACTCGTCGCTGCCTAATACCGCAATGTCCATCACATCACCAACAGCTTCTTTATCTGGTCCGGTCCCAGATCGCTCTCCTTGCATCTCGCGATTATCCTTATGTTGTCCACTTCCTGCTTCTTCCTGAGCATGTAGTCCACGATCGGAAGTATGGACAGGGGATAGATGTGCGAGAACTTCTCCGTCTGCCGGAGGAGGTGCCTCTGCATGGCCAGGCTGACCGAGGTCAGCGAGCCGTTCTGCTTGAACTCCTCCAGCGCGTCCTTGATCTCCGCGTAAAATGAATACTTGGTGAGCTCGCTCACCATCTGGTCCATGGTCTCGGCCCGGCTGAGCGCCACGAGCGTCTTGACCTCCAGCTCCTCCCCGCCCTCGATGAAGTACCTCTCCGGCCTTTCCGGCGAGATGCCTTCCTTCTTGAGCTTCATGAGCGTCATGAGGTTGGTGACGTCCACCTCCTTGCGGAGGAACTGCTTGAACAGCCGCTCGGCCCGGTTGCTGCACTTTATGCAGCCCAGGGCATCCTGGTAATATACCTTATCCAGATGGTCCTCCAGCGGCGCCAGGGTCTTGGTCGCGTTGTACTCGGCCACTGCCTCGTCGGGTATGGCCAGACCCTCCTTGTTCCTGATCTCCTTGAGAACATCCTCCACGGAGTCAAGGGCGATGAGCGTGTTGATGTACTCCTCGCTGAGCTTGCCCGCGGCCACGATGTCCTCCTGGATATCCTCTGCGCTTGCGCCGTAGAACTTGCCCCTGAGCACGGTCTTGATGTTCCATATGTCCCAGCGGCTGAGATAGCTTTCCAGCATCTGCTGGAGGTCTCCCTCGCTGTAGTTCAATATGTCCTTGAAGACCCTGGCCAGGTTCTTGCTGGTACCGAGCTCGATAAGATTTACGCCGTCGTACTTGGTGGCCAGTTCGGTCATCTCGACCTTGTACTGGGTCTCACCAAGGAATCGGCCTATCTCGTTGAGGTCCATCAACAGTAGCTTGGGGTAGTTGTCCTTGGAGATCAGCAGGCTCTTCTTCGCTTTGACCCTGGCTGTTACGTAGGAATAATTCCCTTTGCTACCCCAGATTGACAACATCCTTTCACCCGAACAATATGTTTGAGACGTTCTTCAGTTCCTTATCCCAAACACTCTCCAACAGGACCCGGAAGCGATAGTCCAGCCGCACGGTTCCAGAGGCATCCTCCAGGATGATCCCGGCCTCCATGTCGGTCTCGACGATGCTGCCCAGCCCGCTGACGCCGCTGATCAACTTGGACTCTCCCCGGGGGCAGTATACCTTGGGGGCCTTGATGACGGTCTTGCCGCCCTCTAGGACCTTGCGGTACATGCGGCCCCGGTTCCCTTCGTCCATGTTGAGCAGTGAGTCTAAGGCCACCTGGAACGACTTGTCCAGGACGTCCTTCTTGGCGTTGAGGATGACCCTCTTTGCTTCAAGCTCGGCACTGGATATCTCCTGTTGTTTCAGGCGTTTCAGGGCCACCTCCAGCTCCTTCTGCTGGGCCAGCCTCTTGGCGGCGACCTTGTCGTCGGCCTGCTTGAGGATGACGGCGCGCTCCTTCTCCGCCTCGGCGGACAGCTCCCTCGCTTTCGCTTGGGCGCCTTCCGTTATGTTGCTTATCACTTCATCCAATGCCATGCGTCGGTCTCTTTTCCTTTTTACGTTCCAGTGCGTTCCGCCCTGTTCACATGTTGAGCCAGAGCAGAATCGCGACGACCATACCGAAGATGACGATGGTTTCCGGGATAACGGTCAGGATAAGACCCTTACCGAAGAGCTTCTCGTTCTCGGCCATGGCGCCAATGGCGGCGGCTCCGATCTCCTTCTCAGCGATTGCAGAGCCGAGACCGGTCAGTCCGACTGCGATTCCAGCACCGATTGCTATCAAACCTGCGTCTACCATTTTACTCACTTACTCCGTTCTTATCTGTCGTATACTTACGAATCACTTTTAAGGGTTTGAACTCCACACCGCCGCCCTCGTAGAACTTCATGAAGAACTCCACGTAGTGCAACCTGAGGCTGTGCAAGCCGGCCGAAATGATGGCCAGCACGAATATTGTCAGGTGACCGATCAGGAATATTCCCAATGCGGCGATGAGCATGATCATGTTACCGCTGTTCGAGCCCAGTATGTGGAAGTTGTGGCCCCACATGACCTCGAAAGCTATGGTGTTGAAGGCCAAGGCCAGACCTGCCTTGGACATCCCTATGGCGGCCAGACGAGTGTACGATATCACGTTACCCATCAGGCCGGGCAGCTCCAGGATGGCCCCGGAGCCCTCGCCCATGTAGGCGACGACCACGCCGAGCAGCAGCAGAGGCATGGCGATGAGCATCCTTATGTCGGTTATCCCCACGTCCAGGCCGCGGATCATCGCGTCCACCAGGAACAGCAGGAGGATGGCCCCACCGGCGAGGATCATGAGCCAGCCGACCTTCTCCATGATGGCGTGCTTCAGGCCGTACCTGATGGCCTTGTTGTAGAAGCCGATGCAGAACCCGATGGCCAGGTGCGCGATCCCGATCCACAGGGTCAGATACAGTATCTCCTTGACGTTGTGAAGCTTGCTGTAAATGCCGATGGGGATCTCGAGACCACCTATGGCGATCTCGTGCGGGAGCTGTACTCCCAGCAGGGAGGACCAGCTCATGTCGTGCGCCTGTTCGGCGAAGTGCAGACCGTAGGCCTCCCCGAACATGAACAGACCGAAGATGGTGGACCAGATACCCCCGAAGAACAGCAGGGTGGATATGGTCCTCCAGTCATCGGAGACGCATTTCTTGAGGCCGATAAGGCCCAGGATCATGA
>JAKPZB010000034.1 GCA_029560215.1 Methanobacteriota archaeon
TGCGTAAGCAGCACCAACCGCAATTTTATAGGCCGCATGGGTCACCGGGATTCCGAGGTGTACCTGGCCGGTCCGGCCGTGGTGGCCGCCTCGGCGATCACCGGCCGGATAACCGACCCCAGGGACCTGGAGGCGGGACAATGAAGAACGTCAAGGGAAAGGTTTGGCGCTTCGGCGATCACGTGGACACCGACCAGATAATACCCGCCGAACGGCTGACCAGCGACAACAACGATAAGCTGGGCACCTTCGCCTTCGAGAAGGTGCGGCCGGAGATGGCCAAGCAGGTAAAGAAGGGCGATGTCATCGTCGCCGGGCGCAACTTCGGTTGCGGGTCGAGCCGGGAGCACGCCCCCAGGGCGCTCCTGCAGATGGGCATTTCCTGCGTGGTGGCGGAAAGCTACGCCAGGATCTTCTACCGCAACTGCATAAACACCGGGTTGCTACCCGTCGAATGCAGCGTCGAGGCGGATGACGGCGACATACTGGCCGTGGACTTCGCCAAAGGCGTCATAGTCAACCAGTCCAAGGGGAAGGAGTGGAAGTTCGCCCCCTTCCCGAAGTTCGTCCAGGAGCTCATGGACAAGGGTGGCCTGATGGCCAAGATCAAGGAGGAGAAGAGATGCACAAGATAGCGGTACTGCCAGGGGACGGCATCGGCCCGGAGGTCGTGGCCGAGGGCCTGAAGGTTCTGAACGCCCTTTCCGAGAACTACTCGGTCAAGTTCGATTTCCAGGAGTTCAACATCAATTCCGAACGATACCTCAGCTCCGGGAAGCTGGTGACGGACGACGATCTCGCTCAGCTCCGCAAGTTCGACAGCATATTCCTGGGGGCGATAGGCGACGACCGGGTTAAGCCCGGGGTGCTGGAGAAGGGGATCCTTCTCGCGCTCCGATTCAGCTTCGACCAGTACATCAACCACCGGCCGGCCCCGCTCTGGAAGCCTTTCGGGCGATTGAAGAGGGACGCCGATTTCAACATCGACGTGTTCCGGGAGAACACCGAGGACTATTACATCGGGGCCGGCGGCCGGGTGACCAATGGAAAAGGCACCTTGGACCTCAGGGTGAAGCGCCAGCTTTACGACATGAAGGTCCGGCTGGACGCCAACGCCGACGCCAAGGACGACTTCGCCTTCGAGATCGGCATGATGTCCCGCAAGAACATCGAGCGGTTCGCCGACCACGTCATCGATTTCTCCAACCTCATCGGGGAGAACTACATCACCGTGGTGGACAAGGCCAACGTGTGCAGCAACATCTACTCCCTGTGGAGGGAGGTCTGGGACGAGAAGTGCAGGAAGGCCGGCAAGGAGCATGGCTACATGTACGTGGACGCCATGACCATGGCCCTGGTCAAGAACCCGGACAAGTTCCGCGTGATCGCCGTCCCCAACATGTTCGGGGACATCATCACCGACCTATTGGCCGAAGTCACCGGAGGGCTCGGGCTGGCGCCTGGCGGCAACATCAACCCCAAGGGAATATCCATGTTCGAGCCGGTGCACGGTTCCGCTCCCAAGTACAAGGGCATGGACCGCATCAACCCGGTGGCCACGATACTCGCGGCCAAGATGATGATGGACAACCTGGGCCGGAGGGACCTTGGCGACGTGATATTCAAGGGCGTCCGCGGCGCCTTCGACAAGGGCGTCTACACCCAGGACCTGGGCGGCAAGGCCACCACCAGGCAGATGGGCGACGCGGTGGTCGCGGCCATCCACGCCTTGAAGTGACCTTTACCTTCAAACCCATTTTATCCTCTATTTTATATATACTGAAAAGTCTTGCTTGGACATGGCCAAGGTAGGGGGTTGGGCCTTCGCGATAGGCGTGGCGATCCTGATAATGTCCAGCGGACTGGTGGGATATTGGCTGGCACCCGGGGAGTCCTCCGATCATGTTGACAGGGAATCATACTATCAGGTGTCCACCTACGGGCGTCTGAGCGAGGGCGGATATCGGGGAATGATCCCGATCGATAGGTTGCTGGAGCACGGAGACTTCGGCATCGGCACGGTGGAGGGCATCGACGGGGAGATGATGGTTCTCGACGGCGTGGCCTACCGGGCTGGCACCGACCTTGCGCCGGAAACGGTTCCCGCCGGGACCCTGATACCATTCGCCATGCTGACCTATTTCGATGAGACGGTATCGTACCAGCTGAGCGAGGAATTGAACTACACGACCTTCAAGGACCGGCTCGACGATGTCCTCCAGATATATGGGGTATACGCCATCATGATCGAGGCGGAGCTCGACTCGATCACCATCCGGAGCGTGCCTGGACAGCAGGAGCCTTACCCGCCGCTGGTGGACGTGGTCGCTAACCAGACCACCCTGCGCCTGGAGAACGTGCGGGGGACCATGATCGGGTTCTACATCTCGGAAGGCCTCGGGGACCTCAACGCGCCCGGCTTCCACATGCACTTCCTGAGCGAGGACCTTTCTTACGGGGGGCACGTATTGGATGTGGAGTTCAGCGGCATCGAGGTCATTGTCGATCCCATAGGAACCTGCACAGTGATGGTCTCGGAAAGTATCATCGCCTGACGCTGACCAGTTCCGAATAGAGAACGGCGGTGCGCCTGGCCACCTCGTCCCAGCTGAAAGCCCTCATCCTTTCCCTGGCCGCCCGACCCAAGGTCAGGCGTTTCTCGGCGTCATGGTCCAGAGCGTTGATGGCTTCCGCCAAAGCCTTTTCGTCCTGCGGTGGGACCAAGATCCCGGCGTCGCCGACCACCTCCGGCAGGCCCCCAGTGTTCGAGGCTAAGACCGGCTTGCCATAGGACATCGCTTCGGCCGCGACCATGCCGTACGCCTCGTGCAGGGAGGGGATGGCGAACATGCGGCACTCGCAGAGCATGCGGCGTTTCTCCTCCTCGCTTATCCAGCCCATGAAATCGATGCGGTCCGTGAGGCCCAGGCGCTGCGACAGCTTCTCCAGGTTCCGGCGTTCCGGTCCCTCGCCGCAGATGCGCAGCTGGCATTCGGTGCGCTGCATGGCCTTGATCAGAGTGTCCAATCCCTTCAACCGGACCAGCCTTCCCAGGGACAGTATGTAATCGCCGTCCATGCACGCCGCTTCCGGGATGTCCACGCCGTTGTAGATGGTCTGCAGGCGGTCCTCGGAGAAGCCACGGGCGGCCACATCCCTCTTCATGTAATCGGAGACGCAGACCACCCGGTCGAACTGGTCGAGATGACGCAGGAACATGCGGTCGTTCAGCTCGCTGGCGTAATGCGTTAGGCCGACGCCCTCCCCCAGGGTGTTGTGGCAGGTGTAGACCTTCGGGCCATCATATCCCAGGACCCCTTTGGTCAGCGAGCCGGCCCAGCGGTAGTGGAGGTCCACGATGTCCGGCGCCAGCTCATCCAAGGCCTCCCGGACCCTGGAAATGCGGACGTAAGGGGGATTGTAGATGTTGAGGTACCGGGACGGAAGGCGGATGACGGTGTAGTTATCCATCTCCTCCCTCTCCTCCGTCCCCGGCAGGCGGCTGGTGAGCACGAACACCTCGTGCTCCTTCCCAAGCCTCCGGCAGACGTGGTGCAGGCGGTTCTCTATGCCGCCGATGAAAGGGTAGTGGAAGGCGTTTACCTCGACGATCCGCACCTTACGACCTCACATGTCTATGCGGCGGCTCAGCTCGCTAGGGAGATACATGGGGCGGAACGGCATATCGCCGATCTCGCCGCGCACCTTCGCGATGAGCTGCTCCACCGTCATCTCCACATTCTTGTTCTGCGAACGGTCGTAGACCGTCAGGACATCGGAGGCCATCTCCTTGTCGCCGATGACGATGGCATAGCCGACCCAGTCCTGCTTGGCCTCCCGGACCTTCTTTCCGACGGTCTCGGAACGGTCGTCCAGGCCGACGCGTATCTGGGATTTGCGGACCCTATCCGCCAGCTCCCTGGCCTTCTCCAGGTGGGGCTCGGAGACGTTCATGAATCGCACCTGTTCGGGCAGCACCCAGGTCGGGAGCGTTCCCAGCTTCCCCTGGGTCTCCATCTGCACCGCGGTGTCGAAGAGCATGTAGAGGTACCGCTCCACCGTTCCGATCACGGCGGTGTGCAATATCACCGGGAATATCTTCTTTCCAGATTCGTCGGTGTAGGTGATCCCGAACCGCTGGGCGTTGCCCACGTCGATCTGCACCGTGCCGATCTCCCGGGCGCGCTTAAGGTCGTCAAGGATGTGGTATTCGATGTTCACGGTCCAGTAGTAGTTGATGCCTTCGGGGTAGAAGTGCAGCAGGGCGGGCTTGTTGTGCTTGCGTACGATGCCCATCAGCATCTCCTTGTGGTTCTGGTACGCTTCCCAGGAAGAGAAGTTGACCAGCATCTCGTAGTCCCTCCCGAGGGCGTTGGCCTCCTTGTAGATCCTCCCGTCCAAACGGGTGAACCAGTCCTCGGATTCCGGGATGTCCTTGCAGACCACGTGCAGGTCGGGCATGTTCATGCGCCTGGTGCGGAAGCAGAGCATGGTCTCTCCGGACTGCTCCAGGCGATAGGAGTCGGCCACCTCGAAGGCGCCGAACGGCAGGGTCTTGTAGCTGATGTTCCAGAGGCGCATCATGGCGAACTGCTGGTGGCAGGCGGCGTACCTCAGCACGAAGTCGCGCTTCTCGCCCTTGATCACGTAAAGACGGTCGCCGAAGAGCTTGGCGTGCTCCGCCACCGGCCCCTCGTCAAGGCTGAACATGTTGGTTCCGCGGACGGTGTACACCGGGAGGGTCATGTCGTTGACTATGCGCGACGAATAATCGGCCACCAGGTCGAACATCAACGCCCCTTTCGGCGAGAAGCACATGTGGCCGGAGTCGCTCATCGGCTCCCAGTTGATGCCGAACTTCTTGCACAGGCGGGTGTACTTGACCTCTCCGGTGGAAGGCCAGTCCTTCTTCAAGGCCTCCTTGGCCAGCATGATCTGGAAGCACTCCGTGCCCTTCTTGAAGTCGCGGGGGTCCACCTCGCTGCCGTCCGGAAGGAGCACGATGAAGCGCTCCTCGCCCTTGGGAGCCGGGGCGGTCTCCTCGCCCTCGATCTCCCTGGAAAGCTCCGAAAGGGGGTGCCCCTTGCAGCTGATCTTGAAGGCCTTGTACCATCCGAAGGGGGCACGGTGCACCGGCCATCCGGCCTCGGAGACCAGCCGCTCCATCTCCCTCAGGACCTTCTTTCCCGTCTCCGCGTCGGAGAGCTCCGCGCTGAGGTGGGCGTAAGGGTAAAGCATGATGCGCTCGGCGCCGACCTTCTTGGCCGTCTCCATAATATCCGCGGAGGCCTGGGAGGCCACCGCCTCGACCTTGTCCTGGTCCTTCTTCTCGACGGTGAGGAAGGCCACCAGCACCTCGTCCATCCGCCCGGTCTTCTCCTGATCGGTGATGGCCTCGGCCAACGGGGTGGGCTTCTTAACCTCGAACTCCATGAAATCGGCGTGTATGTAAAGAGTCCTCATCTTATCGCCTGATAGGGTGTGGTTGGTAATGGCCCACGTGTATAAATAAGCGATTCCGGGTCTTCGGCATGGCCAGCATCCCCTCGCCGGTCCCCGCTCATAAGCAATGTTTAAATTCAAGAAAAGGTTTGCCTGATTCGCATCTTTATGAGGTCATTCAGGCTATCCAGGGATGTCACGGGGGCCGTGAACGTCCTGCTCATCGTTCTGATCGCCGTCCTGATGGTGAGCGCCAGCACCGTCGTCATCCTGATCTACCAGGGAGGGCAGTCCGAGGAAAGCTCCAGCGACGTGGTTGAAGTCGGGCAGACCATCAAGGTGAACTATATCGGCAAGCTGCTCGACGGAAGGGTGTTCGACACCTCCCTGGTCTCGGTGGCCAACGATGATGCCGCCTACCCCAAAACGCTGTCTTTCGCCAAACGCAGCAATTCCTCATACGTCCCGCTTAGTTTCGAAGTCGGAGCGGGCAAGATGATCTCCGGTTTCGATGCCGCGGTGATAGGGATGAAGGTCGGGGAGACCAAGACGGTGACGCTCACTCCAGATAAGGCCTACGGCGAGATGGACCCCGCCAAGCTGGTCATCTTCCAACTGACCGATTCCGCGCCGCTGCTGCAGACCTTTACCGCCAGCTCGTTCAAGGCCAATTACGGCGTGAACGCCGCCCAGGGACTGACGGTATACGATCCGTTCTATGGCTGGGAGGCCACGGTCTACGAGTATGACGTCCAGGCCGACCGGGTGACCGTGAAGAACGTCCCCACCCTCAATGCGCTCTATCACATCTACGGCACTGGCAGCTCGGGCTGGGACGTCAAGGTCACCGGGATCGACAGCAACGCCGGCCTGATCACCGTCCAGCACCAGCTGGATGAAAGCGACAGCGACATGGTCAAGGGAACGGACGGCGCCAGCACCTTCTTCGTCATCGATGTGGACGAGACCAACGGCACCGCGGTGCGCAACTACAACACCGAGCTGCTGGGCAAGTCCCTGGTGTTCACCATCACCATCGTGAGCATCGTCGAATGATCCCCAAACCCCAGCTCCTTCTCTTTTCTTCTATTGCGCGGCGCTCTCTCCGCCCCGCTTCTCCACCTTGCGCTTGCGATAGGTGGAGGCGATGAAGCTGAGAACGATTATGGCGATCACCATGACCAAGGTCACGTCGGCGGCGGTCCCCTTCTCCAGGTAGATCAGGAAGTAATTGCTGGCGGCCAGGATCAGTCCGTACTTGAGCGTCCCGCCGAGCACCAGATAGAACACCGATTTCCGGTAGGACCAGCCGGACAGGGCGACGAAGGCCCCGGTGAAAGGGAGGATGGGCGCCACGCGGTTCAGGAGTATCATCCGTTCGTCCTGAAGCAGCAGGAAGCGTCGGTAGCGATCGACCACCGCGGAGATCTTCGGCGGGACCTTCAGCCTCTTGACCACCAGATAGAGGGTGGTCAGTCCCAGTATTTCGGCGACCGCTATGATCAGCACGAAAAGGGACCACAGGGCCCAGTCGGGCATGCTCCCGTAGCCGGCGATGAAGAACAGGACCACGAACAGCTCGGGGAGCGTCGGGAAGACTATGGCGTCGATGTAGAAAAGCAGGAAGGTGCAGAGCAACCAGCCGGCCAAGCCCAGGGGTGAGAACAGAGTGTACAAGGCCTCGCCGACGGAGAACATCTCATCTCCCAAGGGCTAGTGCTTTAGAAAAACTTTGTTGTTGACCCGGCCAGCCTTGGATTCGATAGCGTATCGATAGATGTCCAGCAGCCGGGTGGCCCACTGTCCCGCCGAATATTCCCGGGTCTTGGCCAAGGCTCCCTCCCGGTATCTCCCCGGATCCTTCAGGAGACGGCCGGTGGCCTGCGACCAGCTGTATGGGGTCTCCTCGAACAGCTCTCCGTTCTCCCCCTCCCGGATCAGCTCGACCACCGCCCGGTAGCGAATTCCGCTCACCGATTTCCCCACGACCATGACCTCCAGTATGACCAGTCCTTGCGTCTCGAACTTGGACGCCAGGGTGAGAACGTCGCAGGCGGCGATGAACTGCGGCAGCTCCGAATCGGGCACGAAACCGGTGAACATCACCTTATCCGCCACGCCCAGCTCCCCGGCCAGCTTGATCAGGTGCTCCTTGGCCGGCCCCTCGCCCACCAGCACCAGCCGGGCCTCCGGCTCCTGCTCGCTGAGGATGCAGAAGCCGCGGAGGACCAATTCGATGTTCTTCTCCCAGGCGATCCGCCCCAGATGCAGGATGACCTTCTTCCCCTCCAGTCCGTAACGCTTACGGACCTCGCTCCCGTCCAGACGGGGATTGAAGCGGTCCAGGTCCACCCCGGTGGGGATGACCTCGAAGCGTTTTATGTGCGGCGCGTACCGCTTTATCTCGTTCTTGATGGCCAGGGTGGGCGCGATGACCACCTCGGCCCGGTTCAGTATGATGCGCAGGTAGGTCCACATGCCCAGTTGGATCACCCATTCCGGGAAGGGGGTGAAGTTGTAGAACTTGGCCGCCTCGGTGACCATGGTGTGGAATGTCAGCACCACCGGCTTCCTCAGCGCCCGGCCGGCCAGCATGGCCCGCACAGCCTGGAACATCAGCCCATGGACGTGGATCACGTCCACATCCAGTTCGGCGAGGATATGGCACTTGTCGGTCGGGAACATGGGGATGCGGTAGCCGGAGTACTGCTGAAAACCGATGGAGCGGAAATAGTAAACGCCCTTCTCCCTCTGCGCCGGATCGGCCGGGTCCGGAGCCAGGACGTAAACGGTGTGGCCCATCCGCTCCAGCTCCCGCTTGGTGAGCAGCAGGGAGGTCACCACCCCGTCGCGGGTGGGCAGGTACGAGTCGGTGAACATGGCGATCTTCACGGCCTCTCCTCACTTCATGAGCCCGGCTATCTTGCCCAGGACCTCCTCCGGGTCCCGGCCGAGCACCCTTACCATGGGTTCCTTGCCAATTCCTCCGCGGTCGAATATCACGTCGGGCACGTGCCCGCATCCCGTTATCGCCTGTGCGGTCCCCCATTCCATGGATGATACGCTTTCAGGCTCCTCCGCCCGGTCGAAGCTCCCTATCTCCAGGCCGAAGGACACCAGGTCGGCCAGGGTCTCCTCGGAGAATCGCAGGTTGATCACGCAACGCATCTCCGGGTCGGCGGCCGCGGCGGCCATCACCACCCGGGCGATGTGCCGACTGCCCCCGAACCTCACCTCGCCCGCCCGGCGTATACCGTCACCGACCCTGACCAGCCGGCCCTGGACACCGCAGATCTCCCGGTATCCCTGAGGGTACGGCAGGGCGAAGACCAGGTTCATCCCGACCTCCGGCACCAGCTCGGGCGGCAGGCGCCGCTCGACGGTCTCCACCGCCGAACGGACCTCCTCGATGACCCGGGCCCGCATGGCCTCCTTGTACAGGGTGGCCATGGGATTTACGGCCAGCAGCCCCTTGCCCACCGGCAGGGCCATGGCGATCGAGTCGTAGATGCGGCGCTTGGCCTCTAGCACCGCCTCCCCGGGCTCCATGCCCAGCCCCAGCCCTGTGGCGATGAAGGAGGACAGGGTGCATCCGGCCCCGTGCACCTTGCGGTCCAGGCGGGGCGAGGCCATCTCCAGCACGCCCTCCGCGGTGAAGAGCAGGTCTCTCGCCACGCTTCCATCCAAATGGCCGCCTTTCAAGAGCGCCGCCTTGGGCCCCAGGTCCAGAAGGGCGTTCCCCACCTCCTCCAACGACCCCTCGTCGGTTATCTTCCGGCCCGTTAGCGTCTCCGCCTCCCCTCGATTGGGGGTCACCACCGTGGCCAGGGGGAACAGGTCCTTGGCCAGGGATTCCGCGAGCCCCTCCTTGTGCAAGGACGTGCCCACCCCGGCGAAGAGCACCGGGTCGACCACCAGCGGGACCTTCAGCTCGGCGAGCAGGGAGGCCACCGCTCTCACCGTCCGGGGGGAGTAGAGCATCCCTGTCTTCACCGCGGAGAGACAGGCGTCCTCGGCCACCGCGGTGATCTGGGCGGTGACCTGCTCGGGCGGCAGGGGGAATATCTCCCGCAAGCGGGAGGTGTTCTGGGCCGTGACCGCGGTGAGGGCCACGGCGGCGTGCGCTCCCATCGAGGAGATGGCCTTGATGTCGGCCTCCACGCCCGCCCCGCCCACGGAATCGGAACCAGCGACAGTGAGGATGATCGCCATAGATGGTGTAAGGCGGGCCCTCCTAATAATTGTAGCAGGGGGACGAACGTCCCAAGGTCGGCCACCAAATATTATATATCAAGGGCGGCTGTTTGAAAAACCCGATGAAAGCGAGCAGTGGGCACTTGGTGCTGAAGGACCGAACGGAATATCAGGAATTGGCGGAGGTCTTCCCCGAGCTGCTCAAACTATTCTTGGAGGAGACGGACCAGGTCCCTGAGGACCCGGAGATCATGCAGATGTTCATCCACCTGAACCAGATGGACCTGGAGGCCAACCGCAAGCCGGAGGGCTACAACCGCAAGGGACGCATGCGCCTGATCTTCCCCACCACCCGCATGGAGTTCTACGTGAAAGGATCGTCCAAGAGCGGAGAGGTGGTCCGGGTGACGGAGAAGATCAGCAAGCTGCTGACCCGCAACGGATTGGACCACGAGCTGGAGTGGAACGCCCTCTCCTGCCTGGAAAGCTGATCTACTTCCTGAGATCTTCCCACACTTCGTAGAGACGAGCGACCTCGCCCTCGCACTCCGCGCGGTGCGATCCCATTATGGCCTTTGCCGAGACGAGCTGCTCCTCCACCCTTTCCGGGGCGGTCCCTCCCGCGGAGGTGCGCCGACGCAGGCAGGCGTCCAGGGAGATGTATTCCAAGGACTCCTTGTCCAGAAGCTCCGAGAAACCCTTCAGCTCCTTGACGGTCAGCGATTCCAACCTCTTGCCCTTCTTGACGCAGTGCTGGACCGCCGCCCCCACCACCTCGTGCGCCTGGCGGAAGGGCATGCCCCTGCGGACCAGATGGTCCGCCAGGTCGGTAGCGTTAAGGAAACCGTCCGCGCAGGCCTGGGCCATGCGCTCCCGGTTGAAATCGAGGTCCCGGTACATCGGGCCGATCATGAACAGGCAGGTGCTCAGCGTCTCGTAGCTAGAGAAGACCGAGCCCTTGTCCTCCTGCAGGTCCCGGTTGTAACTGAGCGGAAGCCCCTTCATGACCGTCAAAAGCTGCATCAGGTTCCCGATGGCCAGGGAACTGCGTCCGCGCACCAGCTCGGCCACGTCCGGGTTCTTCTTCTGCGGCATGATGGAACTGCCGGTGGCGAAGGCGTCCGGCATCTCCGCGAAGCGGAACTCCGGGGACGTCCACAGCACCAGTTCCTCGCCCATGCTGCTCAGGTGCACCATGGCCTGGGCGCAATCGTAGGCGAACTCCAGCGCGAAGTCCCGGTCGCTCACGGTGTCCATGGCGTTGTCGGTCGGGCGGTCGAAGCCCAGCAGGGCGGAGGTCAGCTCCCGGTCCACCGGATGCCCCGTGCCGGCCAAAGCTCCGGCTCCCAACGGGCATTGGTTCAGGCGCTTGTAGGCGTCCAGGAACCTCTCGGCGTCCCTCTGCAAGCGGAAAACGTGAGCCAGGAGGTGGAATCCCAATGATACCGGCTGGGCGTGCTGCAGGTGCGTGAAACCGGGCATGATGGTACCGGTCTCCTTCTCCGCCCGAGCGATCAGCACGTTCTGGACCTCCAGCAGAAGGGTCACGATCTCCAGGACAGCGTCCCTTACGAACATGCGGAAGTCCGTGGAGACCTGATCGTTCCGGCTGCGGGCGGTGTGCAATCGTTTCCCAGCCTCCCCGACCCTCTGGGTGAGGATATGCTCCACGTTGGTGTGCACGTCCTCCAGCTCCGTGGAGAAGTCCAGTTCGCCGGACTCCAGGTCGGTCAGCAGCTGCTTCAGTCCCTTCGCCAAGACCTCGGACTCATCCTTGCCGATTATCCCGGTCTCGCCCAACATGATGGCGTGAGCCAGGGAACCCGCGATGTCGTACCAGGCCAGCCTGGTGTCGACGGACAGGGACGAGGTGAACGAGAGGGTCGCCTCGGAGGGACCCTCGGCGAAACGACCGGACCACAGCTGCTTCTCGGCCATACGGATCACTTCTTCTGGGCCTTCGCCACGCTGCGCAACGGGAGGCCCCACACGTAGATGAAGCCCTCCGCGGACTTGTGGTTGAACTGGTCCCCCTCGGCGTAGGTGGCCAGTCCCGTGTCGTAAAGCGAGTACGGTGACGAACGCCCGACTATGGTGGCACTGCCCTTGTAGAGCTTGACCCTTACGGTCCCGTCGATGTATTCCTGCGTCTTGTCAATGAAGGCGGTCAGGGCCTCCATGAGCGGAGAGAACCACAGGCCGTCGTAGGCCAGCTCGGAGAAGCGTTGCTCCACGCCGCGCTTGTAGTTGAACACGTCCTTGGTCAGGACCATCTTCTCCAGGTCCTTGTGGGCGTTGATCAGGAGCATGGCCGCCGGCGACTCGTAGATCTCGCGGGACTTGATCCCGACCAGGCGGTCCTCGATATGGTCGATGCGGCCGTATCCATGCTTGCCGCCAAGCTGGTTGAGCTTCTTGACGATGTCGGTCATGGACATCTTCTTGCTCTTGTTCAGGCCGACCGGCAGCCCCTTCTTGAAGTGTATGTCCACGTACTCGGGCTTGTCGGGAGCGTCCGCCGGGTCTACCGTCCACTCGTAAGCGTCCTTCGGCGGCTCGGCCATGGCGTCCTCCAGGATGCCGCATTCGCAGCTGCGCCCCCAGATGTTCTCGTCCGTGCTGTAGGGGCACTCCTTCTTGACCTTGATCGGCACGTCGTTCTCGCGGGCGTACTCGATCTCGTCCTCCCTGGTCATCACCCATTCCCTCATGGGGGCGATGATCTTGATCTCAGGGGCCAGGGCGGCGATGCTGACGTCGAAGCGAACCTGGTCGTTGCCCTTGGCGGTGCAGCCATGGGCGATGAACTTGGCGTCCTCCTTCTTGGCGATGTCCACCATGATCTTGGCGATCAGCGGTCGGGCGATGGAGGTGGCCAGGGGATAGGTTCCCATGTAAAGGGCGTTGGCCTTGAGGGACGGTCCGATGTAGTCCTTGACGAACTCCTCGGTGGCGTCGAAGGCGTAAGCCTGCACAGCGCCGATCTTGAGCGCCCGGTCCACCGCCTCCTGGAGGTCCCCGGGCTGTCCCACGTTGATGCTGACGGCGATGACGTCCAGATCGTAATTCTGCTGCAACCACCGGATGGCCACGGACGTGTCCAGACCGCCGGAGTATGCCAGCACTACCTTGTCACGAACCTTCTTAGCGCGAGCTGCCATGTGAATCTGCGGCGATGAAGCGGCCATGTATATTAATCTGAAGTGGCGGAAGAGGGACATTGTTCGTTCCTTGTGTTCGTATTCGGACAGCCGACCGGAGCTCAAGCGGAAGTAAGGCATCCAAGGCGCGGCCAGGTATGACCCATTTGGAACATCCGAAGGGTAAATGTCCAGTTTCGGGCATAATGCTTAATAAACATACTCTTAATTCGGCAAACTCCCATATCGGTCGAGGAAGCAGAATGATAAAGGCAGCTGTGGTCGGGGGTTCCGGTTACATAGGTGGGGAGCTGGCGCGCCTGCTCAGCCGCCATCCCAAGATTTCTCTGGAAGCGATAACCTCCAGGCAGTTGGCCGGACAGCAGGTGTCGGACACCCACCCCTTCCTGCGCGGTTACGTCGACCTCGAGTTCACCGAGTCCGTCACCGGAGAGGGACTGGACGTTGTTTTCCTAGCTACCCCGCACGGCGCCTCCATGAAGCTGGCGCCGGAGATCGCCCGCAGCGGGGCCAAGGTCATCGATCTGAGCGGAGACTACCGGCTCAAGGACCCCGCCGTTTATAAGAAGTGGTACGGCCACGAGCACGCCGACCTGGAGAACCTGGGCAAGGCGGTCTACGGTCTCAATGAGCTGTACTGGGACGAGATCGCCGAGGCCGATTTCGTGGCCAACCCCGGTTGCTATCCCACCTGCTCGGCGCTCGGGTTGGCGCCCCTGTTCGCCAACCATCTGGTGGAGGGCGGGGTGATCATAGACGCCAAGAGCGGCACGTCCGGCGCCGGCGCGGAGCCGACCAAGGCCACCCACCATCCCCAATGCGGAGCCAGCGTCAACCCGTACAAGGTCGGCACTCACCGCCACACCCCGGAAATAGCTCAAACGCTGACCAGGCTACAGGGTCGGCTGGCCGAGGTGGTCTTCACTCCTCATCTCATCCCCGTGGTGCGCGGGATGCTGTGCACCATGTACCTCAAGCTCAACGACGACCTTACCAAGCAGGAACTGCTGGGAGTGTACACCGAGTTCTTCCGTAGGAAGCGCTTCGTGCGCATGACAGAGGTGCCGTGGATGCAGGCCGTGATCGGCTCCAACCATTGCGAGGTGGGACTGGAGATGGTTGGCGACAGGAACGTGGTGGTCATGAGCGCGATCGACAACCTGGTTAAGGGAGGGGCTGGACAGGCGGTGCAGAACTGCAACGCGATGTTCGGTTGGCCTGAGGAAACGGGATTGGATTTCCCGGGATTGGGGGTTTGAAGATGGAGGTTTTTGAGGGGGGTATAACCTCGCCGAAAGGGTTCAAGGCGGCCGGGGTTCACTGCGGGATTAAAAAGGAAAAGCTCGACCTGGCCGTCATCTATTCCGAGGTGCCCGCCAAGTGCGCCATCGCCTACACCCAGAACAAGGTGAGGGCGGCGCCCATCGAGGTCATGATGAAGAAGGACCCCAAGATGCTGCAGGCCCTGGTGATCAACAGCGGCAACGCCAACGCCATAACCGGGGTGCAGGGAGTCTACGATTCAAAACAGATGGTGTTCCTCACCGCCCAGACCCTGGGCATCCGGGACACTTTGGTGGGAGTGGCCTCCACCGGGGTCATTTCCCGCTTCCTGCCCATGGAGAAGATCTCCGCGGGCATCCCCAAGGCCGTTCAGGCTCTGGGAAAAGGCCCGGAGGCCGACGACACCGCGGCCAGGGCCATTATGACCACCGACACCGTGAAGAAGGAGGCGGCCTGCAAGGTGACCCTCAAGGACGGTACGGTGGTGACGATAGCTGGCATAACCAAAGGCAGCGGGATGATCTCCCCGGCCATGAAGGTGCTGCACGCCACCACTCTGACCTTCATGGTGACGGACGCGCACCTGACCAAGAACTTCAACCGCCGCTGGCAGGACATGATGGACGTCAGCTTCAACGTGATAAGCGTGGACGGGGACCAGAGCACCAACGACATCTCGGTGTTCCTGGCCAACGGGATGGCCGGAGGGAAGGCCGCCGACGACGATCCGGCCTTCTGGGAAGGCGTTCGGTACATCGCCCAGCAGCTGGCCAAGAAGATCGTGATCGACGGCGAGGGGGCCACCAAGCTCATCGAGGTCATGGTCCACGGGGCCAAGAATCCGGTTCAAGCCCGCTCGGCCGCCCGGGCCATCATCGCCTCCTCTCTGGTCAAGACCGCCATATTCGGAGCCGACCCGAACTTCGGCCGCATTCTGGCGGCGTTAGGCAACTCGGACGCGGAGTTCAACCTGGAGAAGGTGAAACTGGTGCTCCGGTCCAACGGCGATTCGGTGACCTTGTTCGAGGACGGGGCGCCGACCCTGATCGCCGGAAGCGAGGTGGAGGCAGACGCCCGGCGGGTCCTCTCGCACAAGAAGATCGTCATCGACCTGGACCTGAACAACGGCTACTCGTCCGGGGAGGCCTGGGGCTGCGACCTCAGCTACGACTACGTCAAGATCAACGCCATGTACACCACGTGATGAAATGGCAAACCTAGCAGACATCGGCGCCCCGCGCCCAGCGGGGAAGGTGGTGGTGAAGTTCGGTGGCTCATCCATCGGAGGTATGGAGCAGATCGACGTCTTCGCCAGGCAGATATCCGAGCTCAGGGAGCGCGGGCTGACGCCCGTCATCCTTCATGGGGGCGGGCCGGAGATCACCGACGAGATGAAACGTTGCGGTCTGCCGGTCAAGAAGGTCGCCGGGCTGCGCATCACCGACGACGTCACATTGCAGATAGCCAAGGCGGTGCTTTCCCGCATCAACGACCGGGTGGTCGTATCGTTGCGCAACGCCGGGCTCAAGGCCATCGGCGTGGCCGGGAGCGAGGCGGACACCCTGGTGGCGAGGAAGATGGAACCGGTCATAATTGACGGTGCAGGCGGAAAGGAGATCGTCGACCTGGGTCACGTGGGAGAGGTCGTTAAAGTCGATCCCCGCCTGGTGAACACCTTGTGCGACAAGGGATTCGTTCCGGTGGTCTATTCCATCTGCGCCGACGATTCGGGGATGCTCATGAACGTCAACGCGGACACAGCCGCGGCCGCGCTGGCGGCAGGCATTGGCGCTACGGACATGGTGCTGGTGACCGACGCTCCGGGGGTTCTCCGGGTGTTCGAGGACCTCAGCTCCACCATTCCCGAGATCAGGGAGGCGGACCTTGGGCCACTGACGTCCTCCGGGATCCTGAAGGACGGGATGATCCCCAAGGTGGAGGCCTGCTTCATAGCCCTGCGGGGCGGCGTCCGAACGGCGCACATCATCTGCGGAACGACCCCCAACTCCATCGTGGACCAGTTGTTCAGCGGAAGGAATCTTGGTACCAGGTTGGTCCTGTGAGGTTTTGACATGGACAGCAAACAGGTTGCGGAACTTAGCTCATACTACCTATTCCAGAACTACGGACGCGAGACCATCTGCTTCTCCCACGGCCAGGCGGAGCATCTGTGGGACCTGGAGGGAAACCGGTACACGGATTACGTGGCGGGCATCGCCGTAAACTGCCTGGGGCACGCCCATCCAGAGCTGGTGAAGGCCATCTCGGAGCAGGCCTCCCGGCTGATCCACGTGTCCAATCTCTACCAGGTCAGGGAGCAGGCCGACCTCGGCGAGGCCCTGGCCTCCATAGCGCCATCGCCGCTGGGCCGCTCGCTCTTCTGCAACAGCGGGGCGGAGGCCAACGAGGCCGCGCTGAAGCTGGCGGTCAAGCACACCGGCCGCGGAAAGGTGGTCGCCTGCCGCAACTCCTTCCACGGAAGGACCTCCGCGACGTTATCCGTCACCGGCCAAGTGAAGTACCAGGCCGGGTTCGAACCGCTGCTCTCCAAGAACGTGGAGTTCGTGGGTTACAATTCAATCGAGGAACTGAAGTCCAAGGTCGGCAAGGACACCGCCGCGGTCATCCTGGAGCCGGTACAGGGCGAGGGCGGGGTGCTTCCGGCGAGGATGGAATACTTCCGTACCGTGCGGGACCTGTGCACCGACGCCGGCGCGCTGATGATCGTGGACGAGGTGCAGACCGGCATGGGCCGCACCGGCAAATGGTTCGGCTTCCAGCACTTCGGCGTGGTGCCCGACATAATCTCGCTCGCCAAAGCGCTCGGAGGCGGGGTGCCCATAGGGGCCATCGTGACCTCGCCCGAGATCGCTAAAACCTTCACTCCTGGCACGCACGGAACCACCTTCGGCGGCAACCCGCTCGCCTGCGCCGCGGCCAACGCGGTCATACGAACCATGAAGAAGGATAAGCTGGTGGAAAGGGCCGCCGAGCTCGGCGAACGCTGGAGGTCCGAGCTTAAGAGCATTGCCTCCGGCCATCCTGAGGTGGCCGACGTGCGGGGCCTGGGCCTGATGATCGGAGTGGAGATGGGGGACCTGGCCAAGGAGTTCCAGAAGTTCGCCCTGGGCAGGAAGCTGCTGGTCAACGTCTGCGCCGGTAAGGTGGTGCGCTTGGTGCCCCCGCTCATCATATCCGAGGCGTCGGTCATCGCTCTGAACAACGCCCTGCGGGAATTCCTCCGATGATATGTCTGAAAATAAACAATAAATAATCCGCTCGGAGTATCCCGCTCGATGAAGGAAGCCCCTCAGAAGGAGAGCGTGGCCGAGCGGACCCGGGCCTACATAGACGCGCATCCCTCGGTCAAGGACTGCATGGCCAAGGACCTGATCAACTATTCCTCGCTGGCCAGGCTGATCATGAAGGACCTGGGCATCAAGAACGAGGAGGCGGTCATGATCGCCTGCCGCCGCTACGCCCAGAAGCTATCCAAGCGCGATCACGAGGGGGACATCCTGGCCATCCTCGCGGACAGCCGCCTGGAAGTGAAGACCAAGATATGCATCGTCACCGCCAGCAACGACTGGACGGTGCTGCAGCGTCTGGAGCGTTTGTTCACCAAGCTCATCAACCAGAAGGCGCTCATGCAGGTGATACAGGGGGCTCAGGCCATCACCATCATCGCCGACGAGAAGCTGCGGAACGAGTTGGTGAACGATGTCGGCGAGACGAACGTCCTCAAGGTGCGCGAGGACCTGGTGGAGATCACCGTCAAAAGTCCCCAGAAGATAGGGGAGACCAGCGGAGTGTTCTCCTATCTGGCTTCGAACCTTTCCGAGCAGGGGGTGAACATGGTGGAGACCGTATCGTGCTACACCGACACCATCTTCATCGTGCACGAGAAGGACATGATCCAGGCCTATTCCCTGTTGTCCAACCTGCTGGAGAGCGCGGAGAAGGCCACCGAGGCGTCGCGTTAACGCCACAAAGCCATTTATGCGGTGAAGCCATATTGATGGATGATGAAAGGCAACACCGATGGAAAGGTGCCTCTGGTCCGGACGGACATTCCAGGTCCGTCGGGGAGGAGCATAGTCGATCTGGACGGCAGGTATCTGGCTACGGCGACCAAATCGGCGCCGCTGGTCGTCGACCGCGCCTCCGGCGAGAAGGTATGGGACGTGGACGGCAACCTTTTCCTGGACTTCTCCAGCGGAGTGGCCGTCCTGAACATAGGCCATTGCCATCCCTCGGTGGTCAAGGCGGTGCAGGAGCAGGCGGCCAAGGTGATGCACTTCGCCGGCACCGATTACTATTACGACGTGCAGTCCCGCCTGGCCGAGCGATTGGCTAAGATCGCTCCCGGCCGCGGCGAGAAGAAGGTGTTCCTGAGCAACAGCGGGACGGAGAGCATCGAGGCGGCCATGAAGCTGGCCCGATGGTCCACCGGGCGCAAGCAGTTCATAGCCTTCTTCGGCGCCTTCCACGGACGGACCATGGGCGCTCTTTCATTGAACTGTAGCAAGAGGGTGCAGCGCGCCAAATATTTCCCCATGGTGCCTGGCGTAACCCATGTTCCCTACGCCAACTGTTATCGATGTCCGTATCACCAGGAGTACCCCTCCTGCGGGCTGTGGTGCGCCAAGATACTGGACGAGGTCTATCTTGACGCATTGCTTCCGCCGGACGAGGTGGCCGCGCTGTTCTTCGAGCCCATCCAGGGCGAGGGCGGTTACATCGTGCCGCCCAAGGAGTTCCTGCCCGAGATATCCCGCATCTGCCGGTCGCACGGGATACTCACCGTGGACGACGAGGTGCAGGCGGGCATGGGCCGGACCGGCAAGATGTGGGCGGCGGAGCACTTCGGCCTGGATCCGGACATCACCTGCATGGCCAAATCTCTCGGTTCGGGAATGCCCATCGCCGCCACGGTGTTCCGCCGGGAGCTGGACTGGGGCGTTCAGGGCGCTCATTCCAACACCTTCGGCGGGAACTGCGTGGCCTGCGCCAGCTCCTTGGCGACGCTGGACGTGATCGAGAAGGAGAAGGTGTTGGAGCAGGCCGAGCGCAAGGGGGACCTCATGCGGAAGCGCTTGGAGGAGATCAAGGACCGCTTCGAGAACGTGGGGGACGTGCGCGGGATCGGCATGATGAGGGCCCTGGAGTTCGTGGAGGACCGCAGGACGAAGGCGCCCGCAGCGAAGATGAGGAACGAGGTGGTTTCGGCGATGCTGCGGAAAGGGGTAATCGCCCTGGGATGCGGTAGATCCAGCATACGATTGATACCCCCGCTGACAATAGGCGAGGGGAACTTGGACACCGGGATGCGCCTGCTCGAGGAGAGCATCGGCGACGTCGTGAGGGATAGGATATGAAACATCTGCCCAGGACCAGCTACAAGGAGGTCTCCGGGGACGGCTACCTGAAAAGGATCGTCCTGGAGGCGAAGGACATAGGCTTGAAGGACACCCTGCTGCAGGAGGTGCAGTTCGCCGCCGGGGAGAAGGTGGCGTTCCACTTCCACCAGGTCACCCGCGAAATATTCTACTGCCTGCAAGGGCCGGCGCCTTTCGTGATCAACGGGCAGCAGGTGGTCATGAACGAGGGGGATGGCCTGATCTGCGAACCGGGTGACGTGCACGGGAACCCGGTCATCGACAAAGACTTCCGTATACTGGTGCTGAAGGTGGGGTTCAAGGAGCACGACACGGTGTGGCTCGACGGTTGATCCAGAATATTGGCCTGCTCGGTTAACCGGGACGATGGAGCCACTAGGGAGATTTGAACTCCCGGCCTGCTGATTACAAGTCAGCCGCTCTACCAGCTGAGCTATAGTGGCCTGTCATCTGGAACGGCGTTCTGGATTTAACCGTTTTTATGCGTGGTCATTCTTCCGCCAAGGAGGGGATCAGAAGGAAACGATTAATAAGCTGGCAGGTGACGCCGTAAGACGAGTCCTTGGACGCCGATCTCCACGATATACCGGATATTGAGGAACGGCGGGCAGTGGCTCGGCCATCCGCACCGGTATGGCGATGACGGTCAACGAGGCCACCGGCCGGACCAGATTGCCCGCCGGGCCAGCACAGGCAGTTCGATGTAACCTCTTCCTTCCCCCTTTCCAATACCAGCAGCGACGCTTCTTTATACGCCGACCTGTTATGAACGCCGGTCCCGCCGGCATCGGCGTTCAGGTGACGTGAATGGACAAGGACTCGTGGAAATTCCTGCAGGAGCTTTGCGACATACCCGGTCCCTCGGGCTTCGAGGCCGCAGCGACCAGGTTGATGAAGGACTACGCCGAAGACTATTGCGACCGGGTGTTCGCCGACAAGCTCGGCAACACCATGTTCGAGAAGATCGGTCAGAAGGACGGTCCCACCGTGCTGCTGGCCGGTCACGTGGACGAATGCGGCTTCATCATCACCGGCGTCAACGCCCAGGGATATCTGGCCTTCAGCCAGCTGGGCGGATGGTTCGACCAGGTGCTGCTGGGACAGCGGGTGCTGGTCCACACCAGGAAAGGCGTTCTGAAAGGGGTGATCGCCTGCAAGCCCCCTCATCTGATGGAACCGGAGGAGGCCAAGAAGGTGGTCACCAAGGACAAGATGTTCATCGATGTCGGCGCCTGCAACAAGGACGAGGCCCAGGCCATGGGCGTTCGCCTGGGAGATGCCGTCACACCGGATTCCAAGCTGTTCACCGTGGAGAAGATGGCCTACAAGGACGGGAAACCTGCTGGCAAGCGCACCGTGGTCTTCGGAAGGGCCTTCGATAACCGTCTGGGGGCCTTCGCGGCGGTGGAGCTGCTCAAAACCCTGAAGAAAGGCAAGGTCAGGCACCCCAACCGGTTGGTGGCCGCCGCCACCGTCCAGGAGGAGGTGGGATTGCGAGGGGCCAAGACCGTGGCGACCTCCACCAATCCCGATGTGGCCATCGTGCTGGACGTCGATATCGCCGGGGACGTCCCGGGCATCGACCCGCTGCAGGCCCCGGCGCGCATGGGCGAGGGCATATCCATAACTGTCTACGACGGCACCATGATACCGAACCAGCCCCTCAAGGAACTGGTGATCACCATCTGTGAGAGGAAGAAGATACCGCATCAGCTGGCCTACGTCATCCGCGGGGGAACCGACGGAGGTTTCATCCACACCTCGCTAACCGGGGTCCCCACCGTCGTGATCGGCGTGCCCACCAGGCACATCCACTCGCACGTGGGGATCTTCGACACGGCCGATCTGGAGGCCTGTATGAAGCTGATCGTGGAACTGGCCAAGGCGCTCGACCGGAAGACGGTGGACTCCCTCACTGCCGTCTGATACCGTTCCTGCGACGGTCCAGATCATCCTCCAGAAGCTCCCTGGTATATTTCCGGTGGCACTTCGAGCACAGGGTCCTCAGGTTGGCCGGATGCTCGGTGCCTCCCCGCGACCGAGGGACGATGTGGTGGATCTCGTAGGGAACGCGCCTTCCCTTCACCTCTATGCCGCATTCGGTGCATCGGCCGCCGTCGCGGCGCTTGATGTAACGCCGGACCCTTCTCCACAACCAGCTGCGAACCTTTCCGTAAAGTTCTGACTCCGGTCCAATCGATAGATAGTCCTCGGTGGTGCCCTCTGGTCTCCAGCCTTTGGTATCCTTCGAGCGATATAGCGCGAGGAAATTATACCACGATACGCAGGTCTGATGCGCCTGCTCCTCCCGGTGGAGGCGGCCGCAGCCCTCGCACTCGATCCAGAAGGTCCTGGCCGGTTCGCTCTTCAGCTTCGGCGCCCAATGCCGGAAGGGGCAAACCTCCGACATGTCCTCGTCGCAGTGCAGGTGTATCGGCAGGTCCAGGCCGCGTATCCGGTCGTCTCGGAAGAGCGTCCGATGCTCCCTATACCTATCTCTTGAACCGTTATGCAGGTGGATCAAGTAACAGGAGGACGGACGGTTCCTGACCAGACGATGATCGCAGAGCTTCATGGGACCCCAGGCGGGACTAGCGCCTCAACGCCGAAGCCATATCCTCATGGTCTTTTACACCTTTTGCCCGCCTCTCTGAAAATGCGAAACCCATAATGCTATCACGGCGCTCTCGACGGATCGCCTGGACCGCATCCGTATCACCGTTCCCCACAGCTTCCTGAACGTCCGAAAGATATAAAAAGAGGAAATCAATCAACCAGTTCGCCTAATTAGCATTACTGGTGAATTTCATGACCAAGGAATCTTCGACCGTAAAGGTCTCCAAGGGTGACATCGTCCACGTTGACTACAACGCCTACATCGCCGAGAGCGGAATGCTCTTCGACACTACCAACGCGGACAAGGCCAAGGAGGCCGAGATCTTCAACGAGAACCTGACCTACAAGCCCCTGCCCCTGCTGGTCGGAGGCGGAAGGGTCTTCCCCGGTCTGGACGAGGCACTGGCCGAGGCCAAGGTCGGAGAGCTGACCACCGTGGAGATACCTCCGGAGAAGGCCGCTGGCGCCCGGGACCCCAAGCTGGTCGAGAACATCGCCCTGCGCGAGTTCTTCCGCCAGGAGATCCGCCCGGAGATCGGGATGGAAGTTAACATAAAGAACCGCGTGGGCACCGTGGTCACCGTGACCAACAGGATGGTCCGCGTGGACTTCAACCGCCGCTTCGCCGGCGCCGCCCTGAAGTACGAGTTCACCGTCCTGGACAAGGTCGAGGGCGACGAGGCGAAGGTCATGGCCATCTGCGAGATGGACTACGGCACCGCCGAGGGCTTCCGCGCCACCGTCGCCGACGGAAAGGTCGTCCTGTACCTGCCAGACGTCTGCAAGTACGATCAGAAGTGGCTGCTCACCAAGTATAAGATCGTCGCCGACCTGCGCGAGGTCTTCGGAGCGGTCAACGTCGAGCTGGTGGAGGAGTACCTCAAGAAGGAGGACAAGCCCGCCGAGCCCGTCGAGGAGAAGGCTCCAGAGGAGCTGTAAACCCTTTACTTCTGAAACATTTTAAATATCTTATTTCTAATGAACGGAGCGCAAGGGCGGGTGGCCTAGTCTGGATATGGCAGCAGCCTCCTAAGCTGCAGGTCGGGGGTTCGAATCCCTCCCCGCTCGCTTTTATTTCATTCCTTGGTCATCGTCGAATCCGCTTCCACGAACATGATAAATTCCAGTTCGTCCATCGATTGCCGTTCATTAAATGGAGGGTCGACAATTGGCCGATTGGAATCCAGAGCTGTATCTGAGGTTTCAGGGGGAACGTGACAAACCCGCCTTGGACCTGATCAGGAACATCGACGTTGAAGAACCGCGCCGAATAATCGACCTGGGGTGTGGTCCGGGTAACAGCACCCTTCGCCTGAGGTCCCGTTGGCCCAAGGCAGAGGTTATGGGGATAGATAACTCCGCCTCGATGATAGGTATGGCTAAGGTCGCCTGTCCCGGGGCGAACTTCCTCACAACGGACATGTGCACGGACCTTAGGCATCTGGGCCCCTTCGACATAGTCTTCGCGAACGCCTCCCTGCAATGGGTGTCAGACCAGTTCAACGTCATACATAACCTGTTCGACCTGGTCGGTCCGAAAGGGGTCTTCGCTGCTCAGATACCGCAATACGATCAGATGCCCATATCAAACGTGATGGAAGAGGTGGTCGCATCATCAAGATGGTCCGCCCTCCTGGGAAATGTCGATCCAGGGTATCACTTCAATGCCGACCGGAGCTATTATGATTGGTTCTCAGGTCCCGGAATCGAGGTTCGAATGTGGGCCACCGAATACTATCATGTCATGAACGGTCACGACAAGATAATCGAGATGATGATGTCGACCGGACTAAAGACCTACTTGGAACATATCGACGGCGAGGGCACAGAGAGGTTCATAGGGTCCGTCAAGGAAGGGCTGATGAGGGTCTATCCGCCTCAAAGCGACGGCAAGGTCCTGTTCCCGTCCAAGCGCCTCTTCGTGGTGGCTAAGAAGGTCTAGGTCATCAATGGTTGAGCCAGACCTGCCGGCGCGGGATGGCGAACTCCACGCCGTTCTCCTGGAAGACCTTCACCAGGTTTCGGCGGTACTCCGTGCGGGCCAGATGCCGATTGGCCACATCGTCTATCCAGATGAAGATGGTCAGCAGCATCCGTCCCTCCTTGACCTCCGATACGCGAACCACGGGTGCCCTCTCTCCTTGAAGTATCTGGGGGGTGCGCCGGGAGGCCTCCATCATCAGCTTTTCCACGGTCCGGGGGTCCTGGTCGGAAGGCACCTTGACCTTAACGTCGGACTTCCATCTGAGATCGGGGGAGTTCATGTTGACTATGACCTGGTTCTCGATCATGGAATTGGGGATGATGACGGTTTCGAAGGTGTCCAGGTCCAGGAAGCTGCTGGTCAGCAATCCCACGTCCAGCACCTGGCCGGTGTGGCCGTCGCTAAGAGGGATGCGGTCCCCCGGTTTGAACGGACGGTCAAAGAGCAGCTGCAGGCCGGCGAACATGTTGCTGAGGGTGTTCTGAGTGGCGTAACCGATCACCAATCCCAGGAACCCTACCCCCAATATCATGTTCCCCAGGTTCACCCCGAGAAGCCCGGCGATCACGAAGACCGCGGCCACCGGGATCACCACCTTTCCGACCAGGGAAACGGCGTTCACCAACACGTCCTTGGTGTCATCCTTTCTGTCGTCACATATCTCCTTGCCCCAGCAGGCCACGACCTTCACCAGAACCCGGTAGCCGACGACGGCGGCGATGATGGTCAGGACGATCATGTATGCCAGCTCCAGGTCCGTGACCAGGGTTGCCGGCAGGTCCAGAATCTCAATGGAGGATATTAAACCAAAGGCGATGATGAGGACGGTGAGCGGAAGCCTAACCACCTCGATGATGATGTCGTCCCACTTGCTCTTGGTCTTTCGCGTCAGGTGGCGGATGGCCGGACCGACCACCTTCATTACCAAAAGGCCGATCGCCACCCAGATCAGAAGGCTGAGGCCAAAGGCCCCCCAGTGCCCGTCGAACGGCGAGGGCAGGAAGTTTTCCCACACCCCCAGGATGCGGTTCTCCCGGTCCAGGTGGCCGTAGAGGGACTCGGCGTTCAGGACGACCTGCCGCTCCACCTCCCCGGATTCCAGAGTGTTCATGTCAGTGATCCGGAAAACCATATCCAGCTGCGTCACGTCAGTGTACAGGTCGGTGCCCGCGGAGAGGTTCAAATAGAAACTTCGTCCGCTCCCGCCCTCGATGACCGCGTAGCTCGGCTCCAGGGTCCAGGTTATGCGTTCGGGTATTTCGGACAACAGCTCGGGAATGACCAGAAGGCGGTCCGCCCCGTCATTATAGGCCACCCATTCGAAGGAAACGCTGCCGCCTGCGTCCAGGGTCAGTTCGTCGCTCACTTGGAACACCGAGACATCGGCCGGGGCGGAAGTGGCGGCCGGGCTGAGACATATCAGGAAAAGGGCCGAGAGCAGCACCAGGCACTGATAGAATCCCCGGCTTGGCATGGTCGAATCCCTCCATGCCCCCTGAGGATAAAATGTTTACCTTACAGGACCAGGCGCTCGCCGGGCGCCAGCACCTTCACTGAGAACTCGCCCGCCCGGGCGGCCGATTCTAACGCCCACCGTTCGACAGCTATGCTGGGCCAGGTGTCGTAGTGCATAGGGACCATCACCCGGGCGCGGAGGAGCCGCATCGCGCTGACCGCGTCGTTCAGCCCCATGGTGTAGGTGCCCCCGACCGGAAGCAGGGCCGCGCGGATATCGGCCTCATCGGCCACCAGGGAGAGGTCCTTGAAGAGGGCGGTGTCTCCCGCATGGAAGACCGTCTTTCCGCCCATTCGGACGAGGAACGAGCAGGGGGCGCCTCCATATCTCCCGTCCTCGAAAGACGAGGAGTGAACGGCCGGAAAGATCTTCACCCAGCAGAAAGGGAGCTCGATCTCGCCGCCTATGTTGCCCGGGATCACCTTCGCCCCCCTCTCCTCCAGATAATCGTTTATCTCGGAGACCGAAAGCACCGGGCAGCCGAAGCGCTTGGACAGTTCCAGGGCGTCCCCCAGATGGTCATGATGGGCGTGGGTGACCAGGATGAGGTCTGGATGGACCTCCGAGGCCGACGCGGGCGCTTTGGGATTATCGGATAGGAAGGGATCGATCAGGATCTCCTTTCCGGAGTCCCTTATGGCGAAGGCCGAGTGGCCCAGGTATTCGAGCTCCGTCATGCCACCTCATCTGCCCTGCCGGCTCTTCAACCTTTCCCGGACCCCCTCGCCACGAAGTTCCCTAAGGGCATCGGAGGCCACCCACCGGGATGCCCGGTCGCCCTTGGCCATGATTCTCTCGGCGGCGCTTATGGCCAGAGCGTTCGTTCTCATATCCCGTTTGCCGATCTGCCGCAGGGCCCAGTTCACCGCCTTGCGCACATAGTTGCGATCGTCGCGGCTCTCCCTGACCGTTGCTTCGAGCATGCGGACCAGGTCCTCTTCCCTCAGCTTCTTCCCGTGGACGGCCAGCGCGGCCATGGTGGCGAACCCCGCCCGCTTCTGGAACTCCTCCTCCCTTCCCGACCATTCCAACGCTTTCCGCAGGGCCAGGGGGGAGCGGCTGAACAGATTCGAGCAGCACTGGTCGCAGACATCCCAGGAATCCAGGTCCCCGACCATCTCCTCCATCTGTTCCTCGGTGAGGATCTTCGGGTCGGCCATGAGGCTGGCCATTATCCTTGCCTCATGGACGTCCGAACGCCAGGGGTCCATGGCCAGCTGGTGGTCTCTGCCTAGGGTTTTGGCGAAAGACCTCATCTCC
>JAKPZB010000047.1 GCA_029560215.1 Methanobacteriota archaeon
GTGGCCGGCGAGCTGCTCTGCGATTACTATCACCGCAAGTATGGCGTGGACGTCAGGAGCGTCCGTTACGCGGGCATCATCAGCGCCGAGACGCCCCCGGGCGGAGGCACCACCGATTTCGCCGTGGCCATATTCTACGAGGCGGTGCGTGACAACCGCTACTCCTGCTTTGTCAACGAACGCACGGTGCTGCCGATGATATACATGCCAGACTGCATCAACGCGGCCATCGGCATCATGCAAGCGCCTGCGGAGCGCCTGACCACCAGGCTGGGATACAACTTGAACGGGCTCAACTTCTCGGCGGCCGAACTAGCCGAGATGGTGAAGGCGCGCAGTCCGGGATTCGTTATCAGTTACGAACCGGACTTCCGTCAGGCCATCGCGGACTCCTGGCCGGACTCTTTGGACGATTCTCGCGCCGCCCAGGACTGGGGCTGGAAGGCGGAATGGAGCCTGGAGCGCCTGGCCGACGATATGTTCGCCAAGCTGAGGAAGCGCAAGGCCGAGGGTAAGCTCTAGCGAGGATAGATTAATCCCCCAGCTAGACGCTCCTGGAGCGGGATAACATGAGAGACCCTACCTCATTCCTAAAGAAGGAGTATCAGGACCTGGTCGACCAATCTCTGGACTGGCGCATCGCCAAGTTGCAGGGCGCGAGCACCCCGTGGTGCAACGTCGACGGCAAAAGGGTGCTCATGTTCTGCTCGAACAACTACCTGAGCCTGAGCAACCATCCGCACATGAAGGAGCTGGCCAAGCGCGCGGTCGACACGCACGGCGTTGGTTCCGGCTCCGTACGGCCGATAGCGGGGACCATGGACCTCCACCTGGAGCTGGAAGAACGTCTGGCCAAGTTCAAGGGACGCCCCGCCTCCCTGGTCTACCAGACCGGCTTCGCCGCCAACTCCGGGCTGATCCCTCAGCTCGCGGGGAAGGGGGACCTGATAATATCGGACGAGCTGAACCACGGCAGCATCATCGACGGGGTTCGATTGACGTCCGCCGACCGGGCCATCTTCAAGCATTGCGACATCGACGATCTGGCCCTGAAATTGGAGGAGGCGGAGCGCAAGGACCCTGCCTATCGCCGCATACTGATCATCACCGATGGTGTGTTCTCCATGGACGAGGACATGGCGCCCCTGGACCGGATGGCCAAATTGGCCAAGGACCACGGGGCGATGCTCTACGTGGACGACGCGCACGGGGAGGGGGTGCTGGGAGAAGGCGGGCGAGGAATAGTATCCCACTTCGGCCTGGGCCATAACGATGTACAGGTGGAGATGGGGACCTTCTCGAAAGCGTTCGGCGTGGTGGGCGGGCACGTCTCCGGTTCCCAGGACCTCAAGAACTTCGCCTTGAACAAGTCGAGGACCTGGCTTTTGAGCGGTTCTCACCCGCCGGCGGTGGCCGCCGCCTGCATCGGGGCCATCGATGTGTTGGAGAACGAACCGCAGCACGTCCGGAACCTCTGGAAGAGGACCGACCGCTTCCGCAAGGCCATGAGGGACCTGGGCTTCGATACCGGACGCTCGGTCACGCCGATCATCCCGGTAATGGTGGGCGACAGCGCTAAAGCGAAGCGCCTGAGCGAGAGGCTGTACCAGGAAGGGATCTTCGCTCTGCCGATCGTCTTCCCCATGGTGGCCAAGGATAAAGCGCGGATACGAACCATAATGAACGCCGCTCTGACCGACGAGGACCTGGACTTCGCCGTGGGAAAGTTCGAGATGATAGGAAGAGAGCTGGGGATAATCTGAGCCAGAAGGACGGCCTGCTGGACCGGCTGATGTTCGAGCACATCACCCCGACGCAGGCGGCGGTGGAGTTCTTCTACGGGCTATTGATGGCCATGACCCTCAGCAACACCTTGCGCTTGGCCTTGCTGGGCAGTTCCGCCGTCGACGTGGTCTTCATCGTCTCCGTGGCCATCATCGGCTGCAACACCGCCTGGGGGATAGCCGACGGGGCGGTCAGCATGCTCACCTCGCATTTCCAGAACCTTTACTACTACCGCCGGGTCAAGGAGATCAAGGATGGGACCGACCATGAGTCGGCACGGGAACTGGCCTCCGATATTCTTTCGGAGGCGCTCACCGAGATCCACGAGGACATCCTGGACGAGGAGACCCGCAATCGGATGGCCGATGTGGCCATCCAGGCGATAAAGCGAAAGGACATACCCCAGCCCACGCTGGGCCGCTCGCAGTGGATGGCCGCCCTGTGGTGCATCGTGCTGAGCGTCTCCGCGGCGCTTCCCTTCATAGCCATCTACCAGCTCACCCTCTTCCTCAACCTGAACACGGTGACCCTTCTGGCCAACATCTCAGGGGCGGTGATGCTCTTCTTCCTGGGTAGGTTCCTGGACCGACGCCTGGGCAACGGCAGCGGGCGCACCGGGCTGGTGATGGTTGGCCTGGGCATGCTGATGCTGGTGATGATCGTCGCCTTGGGCGGCTGAGGGCAAGTTATTTGTGCGCGCAGGTTAAAGTGATTACTAGGTGCGCAACATGTTCGCCTACAACCTCCTGGTGACCTTTCACGGCAACCAGAAAGGCCACTCCGAGCTGGAAGTGCGGGAGCGGATGAAGGAACTGGGGGCATACGTGGAGCGGCTGGAGACCTGCGAAGTGGAAGGGGTGTTCCTGATCCAGGTGGGAGGGGACGCCAAGGTGCTGGTCTCCCAGCTCAAGCGCCTGTGCCACGAGGACCCGGTGGGATTCCAGTATACCCACCATTGGGTCCCGATCGAGAGATGGGTCCCTTCGAACAAGGAGGACATCAGGAAGAACGCGATAGAACTGGGAAAGAGCATCGGTCCAGACGAGAGCTGGATGATGCACCTTCACAAGCGCCATATGAAGGAGCACTATGACGACCTGATATCCTACCTCACAGAGCCGTTGAACCGCGGCCTGGTGAACCTCTCCGATCCGGACCGGATATTGGCGGTGGAGATCCTGGGAAAGAACACCGGCCTGTCCCTGTTGAACCGGCACGAGCTGCTGGACGTCAACAAGGTCAGGGTGGAGTCCGGGCACGGCAAGGTTTGAAGGCCCTGGGCGCCTAGGTCCCTAACAGCGCGAGCTTCGTTCCCTCGAGCGTTCTAGCGTATTTGAGCTCGTTTTTTACTTTCCTTGAGACGTTTGCGCATATTAATTATTATTCATTAGACAAAATCCTTAGATCGATTGGCCATAAAATTAATTTTTAATTATTATAAAATTAAATCGAGGGACCGCAATCTATAATAAATAAAAAAATTTCTCCCGCTTCTCATGGTATCCCCACAAGTAGAGAAGCTGTTCACCGCCATGGTGAAGGCCGGAGCGACCGCCGAGGACAAGGCAATCAGCGCCGAGAAGGCCACCTCCCTGTCCAAGCTGCCCAAGGCGCAGTGCATGAACGCCATCCAGGAACTGAAGAAGCTTGGCGCGCTCAAGGACAAGAAGAACAACAATTCTGTCTATTATTATCTGGTAAAAACTTCGCTGTGAGCATACCCGGGGATGCCTGGCATCCCTCGGGATGCCCCCGAAAAATCCTTTTTTAACATCCTGTTCTAGAACGTTCTCAGCTTGAGTTGTCGAAAGGTTCATCAAATCCACCCGCCATGCCATGCTCCGTCATGGACGCTGTCGAGACCGCCGCAAGGAACGCCAAGGACGCTTCGTACCGCCTGCAGAGCCTGACCCAGGCGGTCAGGAACGAGGCGCTGCAGGAGATCGCCGCCGCTCTGCAGGACCACGCTGACGAAATCGTAAAGGCCAACCAGGCCGACGTCAAGGAGGCGGAGAAGGCCGGACTGTCCAAGGTGCTCATCAAGCGCCTGCGCTACGATCGTTCCAAGATCAAGGAGTCGGTGGAGTCCCTTCGCTCCCTGATCAAACAGGAGGACCCCATCGGCAAGGTGGCGTCCCGCACCGAGCTGGATTCCGGGCTGGTCCTGGAAAGGGTGACCTGCCCCATCGGCGTCATCGGGGTGATCTTCGAGGCTCGACCGGAAGCGTTGGTGCAGATATCCTCCCTCTGTCTGAAGTCCGGGAACGCGGTGATCCTCAAGGGGGGCTCCGAGGCGAGCCGGACCAACGAGGCGTTGGCCAAGACGATAGTGAAGGCCGTCACCGATCTGGACGAGCGCTTCGCCTCGGCCGTTCAGCTCCTATCCACCCGCGAGGAGATCAACCGGCTGCTGGCCATGGACCAGTTCGTCGATCTGATCATTCCCCGCGGCTCGAACCAATTGGTCCGTTTCATCAAGGAGCACACCAAGATACCGGTGCTCGGACACGCCGACGGCATCTGCCACACCTACGTGGACGAGTCGGCCGACCTGGAGATGGCCATGCGGGTCTGTTTCGACGCCAAGGTGCAATATCCGGCCGTATGCAACGCCATGGAGACGCTGCTGGTCCACGAGAACGTAGCATTGACCTTTATCCCGGCCATGGCCCAGAGGTTCCGTCAGGCGGGGGTCGAGCTTCGCGGCGACGAGGGCTCTTGCTCGCTGGCGGAGATGAACGCGGCCAGCGAGGAGGACTGGAGCACCGAGTACAACGATCTGGTGCTGTCGGTGAAGATAGTCTCCTCGTTGGAGGAGGCGGTGCAGCACATAAACCGGTACGGATCGCATCACAGCGACGCGATAATCGCCTCGGACGAGAGGACGGCGCAGCGATTCATGGACGAGGTGGACTCCTCCTCGGTCATGTGGAACTGCTCCACCCGTTTCGCGGATGGCTTCCGCTACGGGCTGGGGGCGGAGGTGGGGATCAGCACCAACAAGACCCACGCCCGCGGGCCGGTGGGACTGGAAGGCCTGACAATCTACAAATACCGCCTGAGGGGCTCAGGCCATATCGTTTCCGAATACGTGGGCGATGACGCCAGGCGGTTCACCCACAGGAAGTTGCTATGAGGGACATCAGAGTCACCCGAGCGGTCATCAAGATCGGCACCAACACCATCTGCGATCAGGAGGGACAGGTCGATTCCGTTTATCTGGACGGCATAGCCCGCCAGGTGCTGGAGCTGGAAAAGATGGGCATCCAGTCCATCATCGTCACTTCCGGAGCGATAGGTTCCGGCAGCAGCGAGCTGGGACTGGACGAGGTGCAGAAGGACATCCCGCACAAGCAGGCCTGCGCTGCCGTCGGTCAAGCTGCCCTCATGCTCACTTACCGGGAGGTGTTCGCCCGCCACCACAAGTCGGTCGGGCAGCTGCTGCTGACCTATGACGCATTCTCGGACCGCAAGGTGTACCTTAACCTTAGGAAGACGGTGGACGCCCTGTTCGAGCTGGGCGTCATTCCCATCGTGAACGAGAACGATGTCATATCGACCGACGAGATCGGAGCGACCTTCGGTGACAACGACAAGCTGTCCGCTCTCGTAGCCAGCAAGGTGGACGCCGACCTTCTCATATTGCTCACCGACGTCGATGGCCTCTACGACCGCAACCCGGAGACGGACAAGGACGCCCGCTTCATCGATATCGTCGATGAGATAACCAAGGACATCGAGATGATGGCCGGCGGCGGGACCAGCGGACGCTCCAGGGGCGGCATGAAGACCAAGATAAACGCCGCCCGCATCGCCATGGGCGCGGGGTGCAACACGGTCATCGCCAATGGCCGCGCCAAGGACGTCATCGTCCGCGTGGTGCGCGGGGAGAACGTCGGAACGTTCTTCTCCGCCAAGGCGCTCTACACGAACCGGGAGCGCTGGATCCTTTACGCCAGCCCCAGAGGGAAGATCCTGGTGGACGCCGGCGCCGAGGAGGCGCTGCGCGACGGCGGGAGCCTGCTTCCCTGCGGAATCATTTCCGTGGAAGGACGCTTCGAAGAGGGGGACGTCGTTCGCCTGGGGGCCTTCGCCAAGGGTGTGGTCAACTTCCCTTCGGGCGAGATAATGCAGCTGAAGGCGGAGTGCGAGAAGGACAAGAAGAAGGGGAAGCACAAGGTCAACAACGGCTCGGTCGTCATGGACCACTGCAACATCGTGTTCCATGACTGATTCGCACTTCTAGGCGGACCGGAAGGTCAGCTCGAAGCGGGCCCCGCCCCGGGGATCGTTTCCGGCGGTTATGTTCCCGCCGTAACGCTGCATGGTCCTCATGACCAGGTAGAGGCCGAGCCCGGTGCCGCGGGATTCGCCGAAGGCCACCC
>JAKPZB010000071.1 GCA_029560215.1 Methanobacteriota archaeon
CCAGCCTTACGACGCAGGATATTACTCCGGCTGAAGATGAAAAACGGTTATATAGAATGAATAATATCGAGAGGCAACCAACCAATAGTATTTAAGGAAAAATCTGGAGGGAAAACAAATGGCTGACAAACCTCACATGAACATCGTATTCATAGGTCACGTCGATCACGGCAAGTCCACCACCGTCGGTAGGGTCCTTTTGGAGGCCGGCGCCATCGACCCCTATGTGATCGAGAAGTTCAAGAAGCAGGCTGAAGAGAAGGGAAAGGCGACCTTTGAGTTCGCATGGGTCATGGACAGCTTGAAGGAAGAGAGGGAGCGCGGTGTGACCATCGACGTTTCCCACAAGCGGTTCGACACCGACAAGTACTACTTCACCGTCATCGACGCCCCTGGCCACAGGGACTTCGTCAAGAACATGATCACCGGTACCTCCCAGGCCGACGCCGCCGTTGTGGTGTGCTCCGCCATCGAGGGTCCCCAGGCCCAGACCAGGGAGCACGTGTTCCTGGCCAAGACCTTGGGTGTGAAGCAGATCATCATCGCCATCAACAAGATGGACGCCATCAAGCCGGCCTACGACGAGGCGCAGTTCAACAAGGTGAAGGAACAGATCGGACAGCTCCTGAAGTCCGTCGGCTTCAAGCTGGATGAGATCCCGATCATCCCCATCAGCGCCTACAAGGCCGACAACATCAAGACCAAGAGCGCCAACACCGCCTGGTACAAGGGCCCGACGCTCTTCGAGTGCCTGAACAACCTGAAGGTTCCCGCCTCCACCGAGGGCCTGGCCCTGCGCCTGCCCATCCAGGACGTCTACACCATCACCGGCATCGGGACCGTCCCGGTCGGCCGCATTGAGACCGGCGTCCTGAAGCCGGACATGAAGGTCATCTTCATGCCCTCCAACAAGGTCGGCGAAGTGAAGAGCATCGAGATGCATCACGAGGTTCTGCCCATCGCCAAGCCCGGCGACAACGTCGGCTTCAACGTCAGGGGCATCGCCAAGAACGATGTGCACAGGGGAGACGTGGCCGGACCGGTCGACAACCCGCCGACCGTGGCCAAGACCTTCACCTGCCAGATCGTGGTGCTGAACCACCCCACCGCCATCCCGGTCGGGTACACCCCGGTGTTCCACTGCCACACCGCTCAGGTCGCTTGCACCTTCATCGAGCTCCAGAAGAAGTTGGACCCCAAGACCGGACAGGTCAAGGAGGAGAACCCCACCTTCCTGAAGACCGGTGACATCGCCATCGTCAAGGTCATGCCCACCAAGCCGTTCGTCGTGGAGAAGGCCAAGGACTTCCCGCAGCTGGGGAGGTTCGCCATCCGCGACATGGGCCAGACCGTGGCTGCCGGTGTCTGCATCGATGTCGAAAAGAAGGAGATGTAAACCCCTTTCACCCTTTCCATTTTTGGGGATTGAAACATGGCACAGAGAGCAAGGATATCGCTGAGCGGCACCGACCCGGAGAAGGTGGACAGCGTCTGCACCCAGATAAAGCAGATCTCCACCCGCACTGGTGTGGCCATACGCGGACCGATCCCGCTGCCCACCAAGAGGTTGCAGGTGCCCTGCCGCAAGAGCCCGGACGGAGAAGGTTCCGAGACCTGGGACAGGTGGGAGATGCGCATTCACAAGCGCCTCATCGACCTGGACGCGGACGAGAGGGCCCTGAGGCAACTGATGAGGATCCAAGTCCCAGACGGGGTCAACATCGAGATAGTCCTCAGGTCCTGAACGTAAATCCCTTAATCAACACCTTCCCTTTCCAAACCTTACTTTTTTCGTGTTCAGTCGATTCTAGGGATATGTAACTTGTATCCCTGGTCATGGGCCAAGGGCAACCAATATAAACCGAGGCGGCTTCTTGAAGGGCGATGGCGGACCCCACATTGCTAGGCCTGTCAGTGACCGACCTGATAGGGTTCATAATCGTCGTATTGGCAACGATCGTTCTGGCCAAAGGAACGAACATGCTCACCAGGAGGCTCCTGGACAGCCATATTTCACGTACCCAATCCAAGGCCGCGGCCAGGTTGTTCCAGTACACGGTGCTTGCCCTAGGTCTCTATCTGGGCTTCTGGGAGGTGCTCGGGCTGGACATGACCGCCCTGCTGGCTTCTCTGGGTATACTCGGTATAGGCGTGGCGCTGGCCTCCCAGCAGGTGCTGATGAACGCCTTCTCCGGCATCCTGATGTCATTCACCAAGCCGGTGAAGATCGACGAGTGGGTGGAGGTCTCCGGGGTTCCAGTGACCGGAATCGGAAAGGTCAGGGACATCAACCTGATGAACACGGTCATCAAGGACCTGGACGGACGCATACTCTACGTGCCGAACTCGGTCATGGTGAACAACAAGGTCATCAATTACTCCCGGGCGGGAATAGTCGCGGTCCGGGTCCCGGTATGGCTGCGTTCGCTGAAGGACTTCGAGGGGATCAAGAACGTCGTTCTGGACGTGGCCGACAAGGACCCCCTGATCCTGCCGAACGTGGGCGAGGAGGAACGTAAGAAGGTCACCAAGACCTTCGAGCTCAAGAGCGTGAGCAGGTATCTGGAGAAGAAGGTGGACCTGTCCCAGTTCGCCCCCTCGGTCATCATAAAGGACGTCCAGCGGGAAAAGGTCGAGGTGGACATCAAGATCTGGATCCGCGACATCTCCAGGAAGGACGAGATCGTGACCGGCTTCCTGAACTCACTACAGCTCCGTTTCGCCAAGGAAGGCATAGAGCTCGGGGACGACTGAGGGAAGAACTTAATTTAAGCGTTCGAACATAACCGTCCCCGATGCGAAGCGACGCGGTCAAGAAAGGGGTGGACCGGGCCCCACAGCGCAGCCTGCTGCGCGCCACCGGGCTGACCGATGCTGACATGGAAAAGCCGTTGATAGGCATCGCCAACTCCTGGAACGATGTGGTTCCCGGGCACATTCACCTGAACGAGCTGGCGGAAGAGGTCCGCAAGGGCATAATCGAGGCTGGGGGGGTACCCCTTACGTTCGGCGTACCCGGTGTCTGCGACGGGGTGGCCATGGGCCACGCCGGTATGCGCTATTCATTGGTGTCCCGTGACGTCATCTCCGACTGCGTGGAGATCATGGTGCAGGCGCATTGCATGGACGGCTGGGTGGGCGTCACCAACTGCGACAAGATCACCCCCGGCATGCTGATGGCCGCCGGACGCCTGGACCTACCGACCATCATACTCACCGGAGGGCCTATGGAGCCCGGCCGCAGGGACGAGAACGGACTGGACCTGCAGAGCGTCTTCGAGGCGCTCGGGGCCAACAAGGCCGGGAAGATGAGCGAGGCCGAGGTGCTGGAGATAGAAAGGTGCGCCTGTCCTGGACAGGGAGCCTGCTCCGGGCTGTTCACGGCCAACACCATGGCCTGTTTGACCGAGGCCCTGGGGCTCAGCCTCACCGGCTGCGGCTCCATGCTGGCCACCGATTACCGCAAGAAGGAGCTGGCCAGGGCGACCGGCAGACGCATCGTTGAGCTGGTCAAGGAAGGCCTGAGCGCTCGCAAGGTGGTCAGGAAGGGATCGTTCACCAACGCCATAATACTGGACATGGCCATCGGAGGTTCCAGCAACACCGCGCTACACCTTCCGGCCGTCGCCGCCGATTTCGGCATAGACATCGACCTGCGCACCTTGACGAGATATCCAAGAAGGTACCTCATCTCAC
>JAKPZB010000011.1 GCA_029560215.1 Methanobacteriota archaeon
TCGTCAAAATTCCACGACTTCGACGGCCACATCTGGGAGATCGCCTACAATCCGTTCACTCCGGTCGATGCCAACGGAAAGATGAAGATGGACGATTGAAAGATCATTATGGAGAATTGAAGTGGGCTCATCCGGATTTGAACCGGAGACCTCCTCCGTGTCAGGGAGACGTCATAACCGCTAGACCATGAGCCCTTGGAATTGGCCGTAAGTTGTTCTAATTGATATGCCTTTCGTAACGGGAGAAAGAGAAACTCATTGCCTGGTGCCCTAATTTCAGAAGCAAATTTTATTAAGGGACGCCCCTTGCATCTGCTGAGCTAAATGACGGAGATCATCCTCTTCACCAAACCCAACTGCCAAAAGTGCGAATACGTCAAGACCCACCTGCCGGAAGGGGTCCAGCCGCGGATAGTCAACACCACCGAGGCTGACGGGCTGGCCGAGGCCGCCTATTACGAACTGCTCAACAAGAACGTTCCCATCCTGGTGGTCGATGACGAGGTGTTCGAGGGCTCCATCGTCATCATCAACAAGCTCAAGGAGCTGGCTTAGGCCAGATATCCATGTACTGCCTGGGGATCGAGGGGACCGCCCACACCGTGGGCGTGGGGATCGTGGACGATAAGGGCAATGTCCTGGCCAACGAGCTGGAGATGTACCGTCCGGCGGAGGGCGGTATTCACCCGCGCGAGGCGGCCAATCACCACGCTGAGCGGTTGGTTCCCTTGGTCCGCCAGGCCATCGACAGGTCCGGCCTCAAGTTCAGGGACATCGGCCTGGTCTGCTTCTCGAAAGGTCCCGGGCTGGGGCCCTGCCTGCGCACCGTCGCCACCGGCGCCCGTGCTCTTTCGCTCTCTCTCAACGTCCCCATAGTCGGCGTCAACCACTGCATATCGCACCTGGAGATCGGGCGGATCAAGACCGAGGCCAAGGACCCCGTTCTCCTGTACGCCTCCGGAGGCAACACCCAGGTCATCGCTTTCGCCAATGGCCGCTACCGCATATTCGGCGAAACCCTGGACATCGGCATCGGCAACATGCTCGACAAACTGGGCCGGGAGATAGGGCTCGGTTATTACGCCGGTCCGAAGATCGAGAAGGCCGCCGCCCAGGGCAGCAAGCTGCTGGACCTGCCGTACTCCGTCAAAGGCATGGACATGGCCTTCTCCGGAATATTGACGGCCGCCGTGGCCCACCGCAACAAGGGCGAAAGC
>JAKPZB010000087.1 GCA_029560215.1 Methanobacteriota archaeon
TCGTAGATCTGACTTCTTCGTCCACCCTCTTTCTTCAGGCGCTTGAGCGATATCCGCCGGCGCACGATCGGCTCCAGTACTCTGCCTAACAGACCCTTGCGCTTGGAGCAGGTCCAGTAGCCCAGTCCAGGCACCGGCTCCCCGCTGTCCTGGCAACAATCGCAGTTGAGAGTTTCCGGGGAGATGTTGTGGCGGACCATGATGCTCGGGTAGAGCGAGGTAAAATCAACCTCCTGGATGTGCTCGTGCAATCCGACCTTCGGTTCATAGATCAGGCCGCCTCTGTCCGAGGCCACCAGCTCGGCGGCGGTCTTGAAGTCCTTCGGCAGATTCTTCTTCCACATCACCAGCGAGCCCATCTTGCTGGCCTCGTTCACCTGCATGGCGCTGATGGCGCTACCCGGGGACATGCGGGCCATGTCCTGCAATGATATTCGCGATAGGCGGCAAAGGTCGATCAAACCGGCCATCTTCCCCTTCTGGAAGATGAACGATGAACCTTTGTCCAGATGTATGCGTCCGCGCAGCTTGTATGCCGGCGGTTTGTAAAGTATCCGTCCGTAAGTGAAGTAGCTCTTGCCCTTTCCGCGACGCTTTCCTCCTTCCCGTCCCAATTCCAGCACCATCTCGTTCCGCTCGGCGCACTTCTCCAGGAACGGAAGGTGGAAGCTGTCCCCTCCGTCCGTGATGAGCACGTCCGGGTCCTTGTCCCGAAGGGCCTGCTGCAGCAACTCCAGGATCTCCGCTTCCTTGCCTTCCATGATGATATCGTCAAGAGTGGCCCGCTTCAGGCGGTCCTCCAAGGTCGGCATGCCCCGGCGGGCTGACGTTTCTAACGTAAGTTCGCTAGTACGCAGATCAGGCATCGGATAGTCCAGGCGGAACGGGGTGTCCAGATTCTTCCATCTCTCCACGTCCATAAGCCCCATCGGGAAGACCTTGCGGTGCAGGAAGTAGCGGGCGTCCATGCGCGTGTCGACGTTGAAAAGCGTGTGGTCGCGATGACATCCCCATTTATCTATGGTCTTGGCCAGGGGCATGAGGTTGCGGTATCCCCTGGGCGTCACCTTCAGCACGTCCTCCAGCGGTCCGGTGAGCCAGGTGCGGTGTTTTTCCCAGCGATGCTCCACTCCGGCTTCTTTCAGCCCGAGAAGCAGGTCCTGCCGGCGCTCCGCGGAAGGCTTCACGTAGAAGCAGGGGCGATATTCACGGTCGGCGACGCGCTCCATTCCCGTGGAGGTCTTGATCCAGGTCACCATCTCGTTGTTGACCTCGTCCGCGTAGCAGTCCAGGATCCAGCCGCGCATCCGATCAGGCCTTCTTGCGCAGGCGCTCCAGCTCCTTCTCCTGTTCCAGGAGTATGGAGAGAAGGGCTCCTTCCAGAGGGTCGAGGAATGCGGCCACGGAACAGGCCGAAGCGTGCAGCCGGACCTTGTCTGAAAGCCTATCGAACGCCTCGCGGTCCTCCTGCGGCAACGCTCTCCGGTAATCGTTCCAGCTCTGGAAGAGGGATTCCGAGGCCATGCGATACGTTGGAACGGTCCGTCCCATCAGAACCTCCTCCGGTATTCGTCCAACGTGGTCTGGTTAGCCGGGACCGGCCGGTACATGATCTCCCTCTCTTCCCTCGGTAAGGATATGCGCACGTATCCGGAGCGATGCTCCACGCTGACCACGCGGTCGACCTTCTCATAGAAGAGGGAGCGCAGCCCCTTGCGGTACATGAGCTTCGCCAGGCCGTAGTTCGTAACCACGCTCACGGTGCGGTGCTTGGCGGTGAGGGAGCGTAACTTGCCCATTCCCCTCTCCATGAGCTTCAGGGATTCCTCCCAGTCCATGTCCGCGTCCTGGAAGAGGTCCGGATAACAGGACACCACCACCATGCCGCCCTTGCTGCGGCAGAGTTCCTCCTCCAGCGACTCTTCCACCAAAGTGGACATCTGGTAGGCGGTGAAGGCCCTGGAGACGCTGATGCTGTTCAGCACCTCCTCCGGTCGTAGTCGGAAGCGCTTGCACACATACGTGAGATCGTACGGGTTGACCGAGTTCCCGCCGTCCACCCAGATCACGTCGCGGTGCCACTCGCGGACGAAGTTCACGCTCAGCATGTTGACCAGGGTGAACAGCAGCTTGTCCGAGCTGTCGATGGTGGTGACGGTCCCCGGTTCCAGTCCTCCGAGCAGTTCGTCCACAGGGGGTATGGCGGTGGTGGCCAGCATTCCATCTGTTACGGAATGCAGGTCGTGGACCAGCGGTTCGGTCACCATCTCGGGCATGGAGCGGTACATCTGCTCACCGCACCAACTTCGCCTTGAGGGTATAAAGGACTGACAGGGGGAGGTGGGTGAAAATGAATGAAGGGCAATTTTTATGGGGGCGAACGCCAAATTATTATCAAGAGGAGAGAAAATGGAATCACCCGCTCAGGAGTACAGGGTCCGGCGCAAGAAGTGGTTAGGATATCTTCTGGAGATAGTGTTGGCGGCATTGTTCATCGCAGTGGTTTTCATGCTGATGTATTGACGAAAGCTGCTTCGTGCGCACCTAAAGGCGATGCCACATTCGAGGACCGCTTCGTTAGCGGTAAATAGGCGAGGCGGCATTCCACGCACAATGGAAAGGGATGGGCCTTCCGTTCAATTAGGCAACGGCATCGAGGTCGCCTGCGGCGACGCCAAGTTCTTCCTCGACCCTCGCAAAGTATCCGAGGAGGCCATATGCTGCATCTCCCACGCCCATTCCGACCACATGCCGTCCAGTTTCGCTGGCGGTCCAATCCATTGCTCGGACATCACCCTGCGCTGCATGCGCGGCCGGGTGAAGAGCAAGAAGTCCAGGACCTTCCTGGAGAGCGTTGAACTGGGCAGCGATCCACTGGTCGATGCCACCGGCGCCGGGCACATACTCGGCTCGAACATGTTCCTGCTGGACGCCGGCCAGAAGGTCCTGTATACCGGAGATTTCTGTCCGCAGGACCGCCTGGACATTGAGGGCGCCAGGCCGAGGAGATGTGACATTCTGATCGTTGAGGCCACATACGGAAACCCTCGCTATAAGTTCCCCGACCGCCGGGAGATGATCAAGGTCATACACGACTGGGTGGAGGACGTTCTGCACCAGGGATACTCTGCCGTGCTGCACGCCTATCCTTTAGGCAAATCCCAGGAGCTGATCACCATGCTCAGGGACTTCCAGCCCCGCCTGCACGGTTCCGTGCTGGACACAACGCGCCTGATCGAATCTGACGACCTGAGGTTCGATTATCTGCCGTTCGACCCGCAGGACCGCGATCCGCAACTGGTCATCAGCCCGGGCGCCTGGGGCGAGAACGGTCTGAGCGTTCTAAAGAAGAAGCGCTCCGCCGACGTCTCCGGCTGGTGCCTGGACACCCGGGAACGTTCCTTAGGAAAAATGGGCTGGGGAATGGATCAAGGATTCGCATATTCCGATCACGCCGACTTCTACGAGATAATCGATTTCGTGGAGAAGTGCTCGCCGTCCCTCGTATACACCAACCACGGCTCCGAGGATATGCTAGCTCATGAGATACAGAAACGGCTGGGGATCACAGCCATACCGCTCAAGAAAGAAAAGAAAGGCCAGACCAACCTGGGCTGCTACTGCTGAGCGCCCCACATCCTTGGGTACGTGCCTTCAGGAAGGAACACCCGAATGGTCTTGACCGCCTTGCCTTTGTAGGCCTTGTACATGTCACGCGCGGACATGTTGGCCGTTCCCAGGCCCAACGCCTCGCCCTTCACTGTGAACAACGCTACAGGCGCGCCCTTCTCCACGCTCTCGTCCAAGGATACCACGCCGGGAGCATTGAGGTCCGCCCCGTGCGATACGGCGTCCACGGCGTTGTCCTTGACGATGACCTTCGGCAACGGCTCAAGAAGCGCCTCCATCGGCCTTATCATGCTCCGCAGCCACGTCCCGTCGCCCTTCTTCCACTCCACTACGGCGTCCTTGAGGTCCTGCAGCGTGACGGCATCATTCTCGGTCATGGCGCCGGAACGGGTGCGCCTCAGAGCCTTCATGTTGGCACCGACGCCCAAAGCGTCCCCGATGTCCACGCATAACGTACGGATATACGTCCCGGCGTCGCAGTCCACCTTGAACAATACGTCACGGCCGGATATCTCCAGGATATCGATGGAGTGAACCTTGCGTATGCGCATGGTGACCTTGACCGCGGAGCGGACCGGCGGCGTTTGATAGATCGAACCCACGAAGGTCTCGATGACCGAGCGTATCTTCTCCTCGGCCACCGGCCGATGCAAGTAAAGATGGCAGACGTACTGCTTGTTGGATCGGAGAACAAGATCCGTCATGCGTATGGCCTTCCCCAACGCTATCGGCAGAACGCCGCTGACGTTAGGGTCGAGCGTTCCGCCGTGCCCGATCTTCTCCACGCCCAGGATGTCCCGCACCCATGCCGTGACTTGATGAGAGGTAGGTCCCTGCACCTTATCGAGAACTATCACGCCGCCGTCCAGGAGTTCCTGGAGGGAGCGGTCCTCTGGGCGCTTGCCGCGTTCCACAGTCCTGGGATCCTTGTCCCGGACCAGCATCTCAACCGCTCCTGACCCGTGAGACTATGGACTCGACGACCTGTTCCGGGGTCAGCGGACCGGTGTCGATGACCATGTCGTATATCGAACGGTCGGTCACGTCGATGCCATAGAACTTGCGGTACCTAAGCACTTCGCTCGCTTCCCGGGCGCGCATCTCGTCCATGGCCGCCTGCATGTCCACTCCCTCGCGTCCGGAGACTCGCTCCACGCGCACTTCCAGGGGGGCGTCCAAAAAGATGCAGAAGGCGGGAATGGCGTTCCGGCGGAGCATCTGCCCGGCCAGGCGTCCTTCCAGGATGACGTTCTCCTCGTTCCTGGCCACCTCAAGAAGGCGTTCGTCGATAAGGCGGTCGTACTTGGGGTCCGTTTCCGCCAGGTCGCCGAACTCCTCCAGGGACATGTCCAGCTCCTTGGCCATCTCCCGGAACACGTGGCCGGATATGACCGTCCGGTATCCCAGGGTGTCGCCGAGCATGCGGCAGACCGTGGTCTTGCCGCTGCCGATCATGCCGCTGATGGTGATCCTCATTGCCCTTCAGCCTTCAGTTCGTTCAACCGCTTCTTGAAGGAGTAATACCTCAGAGCTCTTGAAAGCAATTGCCCGAACGGAACGCTTATCAGCGAGTAGAGCAGCACCCAGGCTGGGAGCACGTACACCTTGTTCAGGTCGGCGTTGTTGGACCAGGGCACGGTTATGGCCGCGCTCTGTAGGTCGCCGACGAAAACGGCCAGCCAAGCGAAGATGGGTATGATGATGAGCATGGTCACCGGCATCAGTTTCATCTGAGTGGTGGTCTGCTTCATCGACTCCTCCATCATCTTCGGCTGCAGTTCGACCATCTTCTTCAGCTTGTAGGTGTTGTTCTCCTTGCGGGCCGCCTGCATCTCCTTGTTGAAGGCGCTCATGATCTTCTGGCTCTTGGTCTGTTCCACGTAGTCGGTGAAGAAATGCCGGACCACGATGCTCAGGGTGGTCATGAACGCGCCCGTCAGGAAGAGCGAGACCACCGGGAAGGACCCGTCGAAGCCCCACAGGGGCTCCAGGCCGTATCCGACGATATTGCCGAGACCGGTCCTCAGGTTGTTGTCGAACATCACGAAGATGGCCATGATGAAGACGAAGATCAGCAGCATCCTGCTGGTCGTCGCCTTGGGGTCTGAAACCGGAGCGTCAGCCATCCTTCATCACTCCCCGCCGAAGAATCCCCTCAGCACGGGGTGCATCTCCATCATCTGCTCGCGTCCCAGCGCCTCGTAGAACTGGATCATGATACCCACCGCCAGCAGCACACCCGTCCCGCTGGCGTTACCGACCGTACCGATGAGGTCTGCGCCCGCGGCGAGGCCGCCCACCACCGCACCGGATATCACCGTCACGATGGGGATGTACCTCTCCAGCACGCGCTTGAGCACCCTGGGGTCCCTGCGGAAACCAGGGATCTGCAGTCCGGAGGACTCGATCTGCCTGGCGACCGCCTCAGGCCCCATGTTGGTGGTCATGATCCAGAACTTGGCGAACAGGACCGAACCGCCGACCATGACGCCCACGTAGATCAGAACGTGAACTATCACCTGCCAGCTGCTGTGCCCGTGCACCATGCTACCGTACGCTCCAGGATTGAGGAGCGGCAACAGCCAATCCCCCACCCCGTTAGGCGTGGACAGATACCAGGCCAATCCTGACGTGGGGTAGTTCTCCCCGGCGGGATACGCTCCCAGCAACGGATTTCCGCCCAGCAGCGGTATCCCGCTCAGCACGTCGTTGGTGTAGAACAGCATGGTGAACATACTGATGTTGGCCAGCAGCGCGGCCATCAGGATGACCGGGATGTTGGAGGCGTAGATCAGTTTTATCGGGTAGCGTCCGCGGGCGCCGCGGGCCGTTCCGTGCGCCAACGGCAGTTCGATACGAGCTGATTCGACGTAGGCCACGAACAGGAAGATGATTATCGTCCCTATCAGCGCGATGAGCGGATTGGGATTGGCTATCAATATCTTCTCGTACCCTCCGCCCACCAGGTCCGACGCCGATTGATGCGTCAGGATGTAGATGGTCTTCGGGATCGTTCCGACCGGCAGGTTGCTGTTGCTCAGCGGCAGGCTCCTGTCCAGTCCTTCAGTGTTCAGCGTTCCGGTGAACAGCGCTTCCGCCACTCCAGCCGCTATGAACAATGATATCCCGCTCCCGATGCCCCATTTGGACACCACTTCGTCCATCAGGAACACCAGGTACGAACCGACGCAGAGCTGAACGACTATTACCAGCCTGGCTATGTTCTCTCCCCGGAAGAACCCGGAGTCGCCGAACGTGCCTTCCATGCCAGCGATGAAAACGTCGGACGGCATCAGGTACCCGAACACCTGGGGGACCGCCTCTACCAATATCATCACCAATACCAGGAACTTTTGGCTGCTCTGGTAGACCGCCTTGTCATCCTTGTTCGTGAGGTCCAGCTTGATTATCTTGGCCCCTACGAACAACTGCATGATGATGGAGGCGGTGACTATCGGGCCGATCCCTAGGTGCATCAGGGAACCCTGCGCCCCGGCCAGGATGGCCCGGTACTGGGCGAAGAGGTCGACCGTCTTACCGCTGTCCAGTCCGTACAGGAAGACGTTGGTCATGATGAAATAGAAAACCAGTATCACTATGACCCACAGCATCTTGGTCCGGAAATGGACATGCCCTTCGGGTTTGGAGACCGCCGGGAGGCGGTCGGTAATCGGTTTCAGCTTGTACAGCTTGCTCTTCTGGTCGTCGGCCATTAGCATCACGCGATACTTATTCTGGCACCACGATATGCCCGCCTGCTTCTTCAACCTTGGCTTTCGCCAAGGCGGTGGTCTCGGCTACCAAGACCTCGAAGGGCGTGCTCACCTGGCCGTTCCCCAGCAGCTTGTCGACGCCCAGGGCGGCGAGGTCGACGGTCATCTTGCCGTCCTTCTCCACCGCTGTCCCCTGGGCCTTCATGACGTCCAGTATCTGCTCCAGATCTCCCACGTTCATGGTGATCTTGGCGGATACCATCTTCTGAGGCCGCTTGAAGCCGTGCCGGCCGAAGTGGTCGGGCATGTATTTCAGCATGTACTGGGCCTTGTGCTTGTGCAAGCCGGCGTTGCCCTTGCCGCCGTGCTTTCCAGCTCCGCGTCCGGACTTCTTGCCGCGGCCGTGGGTCCTGGAGCCCCTGAACTTCTCGGTTCTGCTAACCATTCATATCACCTTCAGATCATCCTGGAGATGAGGTCGTTTATCTCCTCTCCCCGATAGCCCAGGGCGCCTCCGGCCCCGAATCCGCGCTTTACCCCTTCGTATCCCTTCTTGGGGGGGCTAAGGCGGAACAGCGGCTTGACGTCCTTTATGTCCGCGTACTTGGTCTCGCCCTTGACGATGCCCTTGGAGAGGGCCATGATGGAGCCGAAGGGGGTGTTGTCCTTGACCACATCATCGTCGATAGGCTTGTCGCCCATCAGCCGGCCGCGGAACTTGATCATCCTGGCCAGGGTCTCCTCGGAAACCTCGCCCCAGGTGATGTAGTCCTTGGCCTTCATCAGCATTCCCTTGATCTCCTCCGTCTCCGGAAGGATCACGCAGTGATTGGCGCGGGTCAGGCGGAGCATGCGCATGGTGTCCTCCACGTCGTGGCGGACACCGGAGTGTCCGCGTACACGTATTGCTGCGTAGGCCATGTTCACTCCTCCTGTCCGGGGGCGGCGTCCTCGGCCACGTGCAGCTGCACCGGCCCGCTCACTATGTGCTGCCTCTTCTCCTGCTCCTCGGAAACGCGCATCTCGATGGTGTTCCTGAGGGCGTAGTAGGTGGCGTAGGCATAGTTGACGGTGGTCTTGGTGTGTCCCTTGGCGAAGCCCCAGGAGTCCTTGACCCCCGCGAGGGTCAGGATGCTCTTGGCCACGTCGCCGACCGCCAGGGATATACCCCGGGGGGCGGGCTTCAGGTAGACCTCCACCGAGCCGGACTTGCCGACCACGGTGAACGGGAGCGAGTGCGGCGTGCCGCATCCGCATTCCCAGGAACCGCATCCGCGCTTGATCTCGATGATGTTCAGCTTGGCGTTGTCGATGGCCTTGCGGATGGAGGGTCCGACCTCCTTCCCCTTGGCCCGGCCGATGCCGATGAACCCGTCGCCGTTGCCGACCACGCAGGTGATACGGAACTTGACCCTCCTGCCGGAGTCGGTCATCCTCTGAACGATGTTCACGTCGATGACCTCGTCCTTCAGGTCGGGGAGCAGTATGTCCACGATCTCCGCCTCGCGCAGGGGGAGCTTGGTGGCCAGGGCCTGGCTCATGGTGGTTATCTCACCGTTGAGCACCATCTTTCCCAGTCTGGTCTTCGGTACCCAATCCATCTCAGTTCGCCTCCATGCGGGTCTTGATGTCCTTGATCATCTTTTCCACGTCGTCGCCGATGTGCTTGCCGGCCAGGCGTTCCTTGCTCGGCAGCACCTCCTTGCCGTGGGGTATCTTCATTCCAGCATCCACCATGCCCTTCAGGGCGGCGAACGCCGTGGCGCCCTTGGCGGGCACTTTCAGGCCGATGTCTAGCACGGCCTCGTTCACTCCCTTGGCCATGGCCTTCTTCCCGGCCAGGTACCCGGTGAGGTACGCCGCGGGAATGTTGCCGGTGGCCTTGTTCCATCCCATCTCCAGCAGCTCGCGGGAGTGGGCGGTGACCAGCACCTGGTCGCCCTGGGCGTCGAACTCCACGATCTGCACGCTGATATGGCGCAGGGAGGTGCGCACCACGGCGCGCGGGACCCTGGCCCTCAGCAGCCTCTGCCTCTGTCTGTAGTCAGTGCGTCCCTCGCGCCGGCGGCGGAAGGCCACTTTAAATCTCGGTCCTTGGGCCATCAGTTGTCCCCCTTAAGGTAGCCTTCGGTCTTCAGGTGCATGAGCAGGTTGTTCCTGCTCCTGAACATGCCGCCCTTGGCCTTCATGTAGAATTCGCGGTACACGGTCCGGCTGATCTTGCCCTCGTCACGCAACTCGCGCAGCGTGGCGCGCAGGGGCCTGATCGTCTGGATCCAGGCTTCCTTCTTCGGCCTTCTGGCCGTGGAGGTGCCCTTCCTGCTGCCCTGTCCACGCCTGCGTCCCTTGGCCTTCTGGGCCAGCCGGTGACGGGCCCTTCCGCGGGAGATTCCCCGCACGGGCAAGGCGCGGATGGACCCGGACTGGATGGCGGTCCTGATGTCCGCCCGGGTTATGGCGTCTGCGACGTCCTCGATGCGGTTCGGGTCGATCCAGACCCGGTTCTCGCCGCACTTCAGGACCTCGGCCGCCATGCGCTTCTGGTTCTTTAGATCCATCTGTTTCACGTCCTGTTCAATACGCGGATGCCTAGTTCATCCGCCTTCTCGGTTATTGCCATTCTCTTCTTCCCGCCCACGGTGCCGCCTATGCGTATCGCTTGCACCTTGGGGTCGACCTTCTCCACCTGGCTGGCGTTGTACACCATGACCTCCTGGAATCCGGAGGGGTGGAAATCGCGGACAGCCTTCGGGCCGCGGAAGCCGATCGAGACGACCGGCGGGCGGTAGGAGAGGTGCCTCCTCATCTTGGAGTGGATGCCCTTGGGCTTCCTCCACTTCTCCCCCAGCCTCTGGTACCGGAACCACTCCTGCCTCTTGAATGCGGGGCGGGAGTCGTTCTTGGCGCTCCTGAGCTCCAGGGCGGCCTTGACGTGGTCGTCGAGCACCGGCTTTACCTTGGGCACCGCCTTCTCCTCGTCCTCGACGATCTCCGTCTCGGCCTCGGTCTCGGAAAGCAGCTCCAGCCAGTGGTCGGCGATCTTGTTGCCTACGCCGTCCAGCTCGTCGACGATGACCTTCTTGCGGTCCTTGTCCTGAAGGGCCTCCAGAAGCTCGTCCATCTCCTTTATGCCCAAATCGGCCAGCTGAGCGGTGTACTCCTCCCTGTAGTAGGGGAGGTCCTGTATCTTGTTGATCTCCTTCTTGGCCGACATTACTTAGGCCTCCTTGCCTTCTCTACGATGTAGATACCATCCTGGAAGACCCGGGGGTCGAATCCCCTGATCTTGGTGGCGCGTTCGATGTTGGCGGCGGTCTGAGATACCTTCTCCAGGTCGGATCCGGTGACGAAGACCTCGGCGCCCTTGATGGTGACCTTGGCCCCGGCCAGAATAGGCGCGGAGCGCGGGGCCTTCTCGCCCAGGAAGTTCTCGATGATGAACTTGTCGCCCTTCACCGCTATCTTCATGGGGAAGTGGGAGTAGACCATCTTCATGGCGTACTCGAACCCGTGGTTGGCCCCCTCGACCATGTTCTTCAGGTGGGCGGTGTACGTTCCGACCAAGGCCTTCTCCTTGGTGCGTGGGTACTCGCACTCCACGTGGAAGTAGTCATCCTTGAAGGTGACGCTCACCTGGGGGTGGCTGAAATCCCTGGTTACCGTGCCCTTCGGTCCCTTGACGGTGACCTCGGCCCCCTTCATGGTGACCTTGACCTCCTTGGGCACGTGCACCTTGTCGTCCAAATGTCCGGTTACAGTCATTTAAATCCCTCAGTACACGAACGCGAGCAGCTTCCCGCCCACGCCCTTCTCCTTGGCTTCCATGTGGGTTATCACGCCGTCGGTGGTGGTCAGGATCAACACGCCGAAGTCCTGGGCCGGCAGGTACCGGGCCTCGAACTGCTCCATGTCTACCTTCTTCACCGAGTAGCGCGGCTTGATCACGCCGCAGTTGTTGATCCTGCCTTCCAGCATGACCTTGAACACTCCGGCCTTTCCGTCCTCTATGAACTCGAACTGGTTGATGTAGCCGTTGTCCTGCATCACCTTGAGGACCCGACCGATGAGCTTCGAGGAGGGCCTGATTATGCACTCGCTCTTGCCCACGGCCGCGGCGTTCTTGATGGTGGACATCGCATCATTTAATGGATCGCTCTGCATTTTTTTCACCTCACGAGTACTTCTTGAACCCTATCTGCGGCGCGATCTCCCTAAAGCATTGCCGGCAGAGGTGCATGCCGTACCGGCGGACAATGCCCCGTCTCCGGCCACACCTGGTGCAGCCCACGCTCCTTCCGAACTTCTTCTTGGGCTTCAATCGATCACCTCAACGTTGAACTTCTGTCTGATGAACTCCATGGCCTCAGGCCTGGTCATGCGGTGGTTGTGGGGTATGGAGCGGCGCATGATGCGGCGCCTGGCCACGCGCTTTCCCGGCCTCTGGATGGACACGCTGATGTCCATTCCGAATATCCCGATCTCGGGGTCGTACTTCATCCCGGAGAAGTCGGTGTAGTCCGGCACTCCGAAGGATAGGTTGCCTTCCCGGTCGAAGGAGTAGGAGGCGATGCGGTTCTCGCGTATGGTGAACGCCCGCTTCAGGAACTCCTCGGCCCTCTCTCCCCGCAGGGTGACGACGCATCCGATGGGCATGCCCTCGCGGATGCCGAAGTCGCGGTTGGTCACCTTGGAGAAGGTCTGCTTGGACTTCTGTCCGGTGACCATCTCGATAACCTTCTGCGCTTTTACCAGGCGCTCGCCGGCCTCGCCAACTCCCATGTTGACGACGACCTTCTCGATGCGCGGCTGGCGCATGACGTTGTCGCTCATGCCGCTCTCACCTCGGGCAGTATGACCTCAGGGGTCTTGTTGCCGATGACGAAAACGTTGTCCTTCACGGTCAGCGTGCCGTTCTTGAAGCGGACCAGGTTGGGGGCGGTGGAGCGCTCCTCTATCTGTTCGTCCACCACATTGATCTGTCCGGCGTTGGAGCCGCTGACGATCATGGCCACGTTGCCCTGGACCAGCTTGAAGGCCTCCAGTATCTTCTGGGTCGGCACCTCGATCTTCAACACGTCGCCGGTCTTGTAGCTGTCCGACTCGACCAGGATGTTGCGTCCGTCGTGCAGGTTCAGCTGCAGGCGTCCGCCGCTCACGTAGGTCTTGTTCTCGATGCGGCACAGCTTCCACTTGGCGCGGTCCTCGGTAATCTCCACGAGTATGAACTTGCCGCGGTCATCCAGCAGCATGCGGTAGTGCTTGCCGTTGGCGGGTACGCTGATGACGTCCATTAGTCCCACCGGGAACTTCTCCTCGGTGACGACCTTGCCGTCCACCAGCACCTTCTTGGCGGAAAGGACCTTCTTGGCCTCGGCGGCGGTGTCCACTACCTTCAGCATGTCCCTAAGGACCACGCTCAAAGGCATACATCCGTCCAGCGAATGCGGGCCGGGGTTGGGGCTGGTCACCCATACGTTGCTCTTCCTGGGCACCGGCCAGCTCTTCGGTGCGTTAAGTCTCTTCAGATCTTGGGTCACTGGGAACCCTCCTCTAATTGCAGCTTCTGCTTGCGGTAGTTGTCCTTCATGTCCAGCTTGGTAACGACCACGTTGGACGAGTGGACCGGCCTCTCGGTCATGGTGCCGTCGGCCTTGGCTATGGTGACTCCCTCGACGATCAACTTGCCGTTCTGGGTGTCAACGCTGGTTACCTTGCCCTCCAGGCCGAGGATGTCCTCGTCCCCGCGGACCACCTTTACGGTGTCTCCCTTGACCACCCGCACGGTGCGGCGGCCCAGCTTGCTCATCAGCTCTTCGCTGAGGTGGGAGCCGACGCTCTTGTTGCGCACGTGGTTGGGGGCGTTGTACAGCGCCTTCCTCTGCTTCCTTGCGTACTTGCTCGTCATTTCCTGCACCTCACACAATTGTCGAAGCGGTGGCGGCTACGCGCGGCCAGCGCTCGGCGGCCTCCCTGGCCACCGGTCCCTTTATGTCGCTTCCCTTGGTCTCGCCCTCTTCGGTGGTTATGACCGCGGCGTTGTCCTCGAAGTGCACCATGGTGCCGTCCGCGCGGCGGAACGGCCTCCTCTGGCGAACGATGATGGCGTAGACGACCTGCCTCCTCATCTCCGGAGTTCCCTTCTTGACGGAGGCGATCACGATGTCGCCGACCGCGGCGGCCGGGCAGCGCCCGTGCACACCGTGATAGTTGGGGACGGCGATGACGCTGATGGTCTTGGCGCCGGTGTTGTCCACCACGTCCAGCACGGAGCCGGTTATGATGCCCCTGGTCTGGTTTCCAGCCAATCCCTTCATGTCCTCACCTCTTCTCCACGACGACGAAGGACACCGTCTTGCTCAAGGGGCGGCATTCCATGATGCGCACCTTGTCCCCGGCCGCGATCTCCAGGCAGGGGGGGTTGTGGGCGGTGTAGCGCCTCGTCCTCTTCTCGAATCGTTCGTACTTCTTGTCGTACTTCAAGTAGTTCCTCTCGACCACGGCGCTGCCGTTCATCTTTATGGAAACGACGACGCCGTCTATGATCTGCCCCCGCACTGGGAGCTGCCCGTGGAATGGACAGTGCTTGTCCTCGCAGGTGGCCGAGGGGGCCTTGACATCAATGCCAATGTCTCTGACTTCGCTCATTAGATCACCTAATTCTCTTGATCCTATCCTCTGGTCGATGCTGGATCTCGGATCCTGGGACCCTGATCCTCTCGCCCTGGTATGTGAGCACGAACTCATGGCCGGACTTGGGTATCCACCTCTCCCTGCCCTGGCAGGATATGGCAAACATGTTCTTGGTCTCGTCCACCACCTTCCCGCGCAACAGGTGCCCGGGGCAGCTGGATTCCACCACCTCGATGTCCAGTCCGATGAATTCTTGCCTCATGAAATCCCTCTTGTCCATGGCTCCTACCGAACCTCGGTCTTGAAGCCCATCTCTTCCAGGGTCTGGGCCACTTTCTTCTTGTGGTCGCCCTGGAGCTCGATCTTGCCCTCTTTGGCGGTGCCGCCGGCGGCGCACTTGTTCTTCAACTTGCGCGCCAGGTCGTCTATGTCGATATCGGTAGAATCTATTCCATCGACCACGGTGACGATCTTGCCGTAGCGCCGGCTGTCGGTGTAGATCCTTACGGACTGCTGTTCTCTGGCGATCTCCTCGCACATGCACAGCTCTTTAGGGAGCCCACATACCGAGCAAATGTCGGCCATTATTGTTCTTCCTCCTTCTGGACGGTTAGGATCCTGGCGATGTTGCTCCTTAAAGCCCTGATCTTCCCCGGGTTGTTGGGCGCCCCGCCCATGGCGGCGGCTCCCTTCTCGTGCATGAGCTCGTCCTGCAGCTCGCGGAGCTTGGCGGCGCGCTCATCCACGCTCATCTCTCGTATTTCAGAGGTCCTCAGCAATGCCATTTATTCGGTCACCTCCTCCTTGTCGCCCTCGGACTTCTCGTCCTCGGCGGGATGCTCAGCGATGACCGAGGCCTCCTCCTGCTTCTTCAGAAGCTCGGCGAGGTCCGGGTTGGCCTGCATGGCCATCTCCATGGGCATGACGTCGATCTCGGCCGGGAGGCGCGCTCCAGGCTGCATGATCTCCACCTGTACCCCGATGACCCCGGGCTTCAGCTTGGCCACGGCGAACCCGGTGCCGACGAACAGCTCGCGGGACTCTCCGCAGTACTTTATGTAGCCCTCCTTGAACTTCTCGGTGCGGTGCCTCTCCCCGGTCAGCTTGCCGGAGATGATTATAAGGCAGCCGCGGGCCCCGGACTCCATTATGCGGCGGACGGTCGAGTGACCGGCCCGTCTGAAGTGCCAGCCGCGCTCCAGGGCGAAGGCCAACTTCTCGGCCATGATCTGGGCGTTGAGGTTGGGGTTCTCCACTTCCTGGACCTCGATCTGGGGATTGTCGTAGTGGAACTTGTCCTCTATGTCCTTGGTCAGGGTCTTGATGGCCGCTCCCCGGCGGCCGATGACTATCCCGGGGCGCTCGACGACCAGGGACACCCTGGTTCCCATGGGGGTCCTCTGAACGTCCACGCCTCCGAAGCCAGCGCGGTCGACGGTCTTCATCAGATGCTCCTTTAGAAGCACCCTCCTGATGTTCTCCTGTGTGAACTTCTTCTCGCTGGCCATCTTACTGAACCTCCTCCAATATGACCTCGATGTTGACGGTCTGCTGGTCCCAGGCGGTGCTACGGCCGTGCGCCCTCGGCATGTAGCCGGGGATGGTCCGTCCCAGATGGGCGGAGACTATGCGCACGCGCATGTTGTCGGCGTCCAGGCCCTTGTATTCCGCGTTGCTCTTGGCGCTCTGCAGCACCTTGATGATGGCCGCGGCGGCCTTCTTCGGGAATCTCCCCGGTCCCACGCCGGACTTGTGCGCCACGCCGTAGTTGTAGCGGCGGATCGGCACCGGGCGGCGCAGCTCCACTACCTCTTCCAGCATGCGGATGGCGTCATCGACCTTCTTGCCCCTGATCATGCGGCAGATCTCCCTGGAGAACTTGGGTGAGATGGGCAGTTCCTTGGCTATAGCCTTGGACGTGGTGTCCGGATCGGCTTCTGCAGTGTATCCTACCATGTTTATTCACCTCACTTCAGCGGCATGAACTTGGAGCCCCTGGTCGCACCGACGCCCGGACCGGAGTGCTTTACCGATCCTCTGGTCATGGCGAACTCGCCCAGGAAGTGCCCGATCATCTCGGGCTTTATCTCCACTTCCTTGAATTCCTTACCGTTGTATACGGACACGCGGCGGCCCACGAAGGCCGGCACGATGGGTATGTCACGGCGGTGCGTGCGCACCACTTCCTGCTCTCCTTCCACGATCTTGTCGAAGGTGGTCTTCTGTTCCTCGTTGAGTCCGCGGCGGAACGACCTTCTTACCCTAGACGGCAGGAGGTCCACCATTTCCTCGAAGGGCATCTCCAGGAGCTGCTCCATGGTGAAGCCGCGGTAGGTGAACTCCTTCTTCCTACGGGCGGTCATCATGCCCTTCTTCTTCCGCTGCTTCCTCCTCGAGGCCTTGGTGCCAGTTAGCTTCTCTTCAGCCATCTAGAATCACTTCCTCTTCTTCTGGGGGGAAAGCCTTCCTACCTTCCTTCCCGGCGGAGCGTTCCTCGATACGGTGCTGGGCTTGCCGATGTGCGGGTGACCTCCACCGCCGTGCGGGTGGTCAACGGCGTTCATCGCCACTCCCTTCACCTTGAAGTATGCCTTGCTCTTGCTGCGGTAGGCGTGGAACTTCTTTCCGGCCTTGGCGAACGGCTTCTCGTCCGCCCCGCCTCCCGCCACAATCCCCACGCCGGCGCGGCAGCGGGGGTCGAAGTTCTTGAATGCCCCGGAGGGCAGCTGCACGACGACGGTGTCCCCCTTGGTGACCACGGTGGCGTAGGTCCCGGCGGTCCTCACGAACTTGCCGCCGTCGCCAGGCCTGGCCTCCAGGTTGTGGACCAGGGTACCCTCGGGGATGTTGGCCAGGGGCATGATGCTCCCGGGCGTCAGGCTTATGGCCCCATCCACGTTGATGTCCTGTCCGACCATCAGCCCCTCTACGGCGATGATCTTGTCCTTCTTGCCGTCTACGAACTGCACCTCGGCCACCGGGCTGTTGCGGCCCGGGGCGTGCACTATGTCCAGCACCTTACCGGCCTTCAGCTCGGTGCTCGGGTGCTTGATCTCTCCCACGTGCCTGTGGCTCGGGGACCTGTAGGTGGAGGTTCCGCGACCTCTCCTCTGTTGTCTCAGTTGTCTTCCCATGTTCCCCCTCCTCAGAACACTCCTATCCTCATGCCGATGTCCTCGGCAGAGTATCCTTCAGCCAATTTGATTACGGCGTGCTTGCCCTCCTTGGAGATCTTGGTCCAGACCTTGTCCACCTTGACCTCGAAGTACGCCTCGAAGGCGTCCTTTATCTCCGCCTTGGTGGCGAAGCGGTCCACGATGAACTCGATCTTGTTGCCGTCCTTGAAATCCTGGGTGGGCGTGCCGGTCATGTAGTTCATGGTCTTTTCCGTCACGTACGGGTAAAGCAGTACCTTCTTGGCCATGCTCACCACTCTCCTATCTTCTTTAGTGCGGACTCGGTGAACACGGTCAGCCGGCCGGGCATTCCGCCGGGAGCCAGGTGACCCGGGTTCAGCATCTCCGCGAAGGCCACCTCGACGCCGGGAAGGTTCCTGGCGCCCTTGACCACCGCGGCGTCATGCGCCGAGACGACGATCAGCAGGCTGCGGGGCATCCGGTAAGGTCGTCCGCGCATCTTGCCGCGCCCGGCCCTGATCCTTATGCCGTCCTTGGCCCTGACCACATCGTCGGATACTCCGATGCTCTTCAGGGTGTCCAGCACCTCGGAGGTGCTCTTCACGTCCTCCAGGCGGTCCTCGACGACCACTGGGAGGGTGAGCCCCTCGTTGAAGCGGTGACCCCTGGCCCTGACCATCTCCTCGTCGGCCGTGGCGGCCAGCGCGGAGAGCTTGGCGAGGGTCTTCTCCTTCTGATTGACCTTCATGGTCCAGACCTTCTCGACCCGGGGCGGGTGAGCGCGGCGTCCACCAACGTTGTTGGGGGACTCGGCGCCCTTGGCTCCCTGGGCCAGTCTCTGGACGCGGGCCACGCCGCGACCCTTGCCCCAGGTGGACACCGAGTGCCGTATGCCGGCGCCGGGCTTCGGACCGTAGGGCTGCCTCTTGTTGGACTCCTCGGCGACCACGGCCCGGTGGATGACGTCAGGCCTGAACGCGGTGGAGAACACCTCGGGCAGGGCCTCGGTCCTCAGGACCTCGCCGTTCAATGAATACACGTTGACTTTGGACATTGCTTACGCCCCCTGCTTGGACTCGGTGGAGATATACACCATCTCCGGAGCCTCCTTCAGGTCCGCCTGCTGCCTTCTGACCGGGTCCCTCATCCGGACCAGCCTCTTGGTGGGGCCGGGCACGGAGCCGTGGACCAGGACGAAGGGGTTCCTCACTTCGCCGTAGTGCAGGAAGCCGCCCTTGGGGCTGACCTCCTGCCCGCTCTCCCCGATCTTGAGGACTAGCTTGTTCACTTCGGTCCTCTGGTGGTATCCCATCTGACCTCCCTGCGGCACGGTGGTGCGCACGTAGCCGGGCCGCTTGGGACCCAGGTTACCGATGGCGCGGCGGTGCTTGGAGTTCTTGTGGGACATGAGCTTGAGGCCCCAGCGCTTGGTGGCGCCCTGGAAGCCCTTCCCCTTGGTGATGGCTACGACATCGATCATCGCGCCGGTCTTGGCGAAGTCGGTGATGGCGATGTCCTTGCCCAGGATTCCCTTGGCGAAATCGATCCTGGCCTCCATGGTGCCGCCTCCGATGCGCAGCTCCATGAGCTCCGGGCGCTTCTTCGGCACCCCGGTGACCAGCTTGGGCTGGGTGAAAGCCAGGACCCTGACGTCCTCGGCGTCCACTCCCTTCATCTTCTCCCAGGCCGCCTCGGCGTCGACCTTCTTGGGGATGGGCAGCAGCCTGGAGAGGGTCTCATCCAGCTGGGTCGCCCAGATCTCCCCGGCGGTCTTCAGGCCGTAGCGGGTGTTCTCGTAGATGCGGACCGCGGCCACCTTCATGGGCGGCACTTCCAGAACGGTGACGGGCACCTTGATCTCCTGGCCGGAGGTGGTGCTGGTCTTGCGGTGGTCCACGATGAACGCGTGGGTCATTCCTGCCTTGTAACCGGCAAATCCCTGGACCTTCGGGCCTTCGCTGATCTCGGGCCACGAATCCAGTCTCGGTGTCTGCGTTATGGCTCTCTTTCTGGGACCGAATCCCTTGGAGCCCCTTCTCGGACGTCTAATGTTCGGCATTGGATCTCCTCTCCCTTTCTCATGAGAGAGCACACTCTCTTACGCTAACGCCTGTTCTCAAGAGTGTTGAGGTCAGCACCTTCGACCGTGACACCGTCATCGCCCACCAGAATGTGCGGTTGGGGGCGGCTTAGGGTTGCTTTCGCATTGCCCAAGGGGTCTGGTCGAACGTCCTCAGTGCGTTGAGCAGA
>JAKPZB010000114.1 GCA_029560215.1 Methanobacteriota archaeon
GGCCAACGCCCGCCGGGAGGAGATGCTGGCCAAGATCAAGGTCATGGAGGAGCAGGCCGACGCCCTGGCCACCGGAAAGCGGGTGACCATGGAGGAGCAGAAGCGCCTGGTGGACTGGGAGCGCTCGCTCACGGAAAGGGAAGAGGCCCTCACCGCCCGGGAGGCGGTGCTGATGAGGCGCGAGGGCACCCCGGTGCCCACGGTCGCCGAGTCCTTCGAGGGAGGGGAGGCCGAAGAGAAGGTCGCGCAGTCCTTGGTCACCAAGGTCGAGGACGTCCCGGAACCGATGATCCCGGCGGTCGAGCCGTCGGAGAAAGATAAGAAGGAAGAGGTCAAGGAGGCGCCGGCCCCGCCGAAGGCGGAACCCGAGCCGGTCAAGGCCGAAGCCAAGACCGTAGAACCGGAGAAGAGACCCGAGCCCGTCCCGCTCCCGGGCATCAAGTGCCCCAACTGCGGGACCATCAACGATGGCGCGGCGAGGCGCTGTTACGCCTGCGGACAGAGGTTGGACGAAGAATCGATAAGGGTCCTCGAGGCCAAGAAGGCCGAGCGCGCCGCCGAGGAGGCTCGTAAAGAGCAGGAGCGCAAGGCGGCCGCGGAAAGGTTGGAGGCCGAGCGCGCCGCCGAGGAGCAGAAGGCCGCGCCAGCAGCCGAAACCTCGGAGCCGCAGCCATCGGCCGAGGACCGGAAGCCGGTGTCCATAAGGAAGATCATCAAGAGGAAGTGACCTTCCTCCCCTTTTTCTCCCTTAGCCAGCATGCTTAGAAAAAAGCATTCAGTTAAACATATTTATTTATAATCAGAACATTCTATTTTACCTGGCGTAAATTTATACACCGTTATACAAGGTGGGAAGATGAAAATAGGGGTCGGGGCAACTAAGGCATTGAGCTTGCTTGTCGTATGGTGCATGGTCTGCTCGGCGTTCGCGGGAATGCTGGTGCTGATGGTGCCAGGGGCTGGCCAAGCGCTGTCTCCATCGGAAGTGGACGGGGACATCTACATCGGGCAGGACTTCACGATCAGCAATTGGCAGGTCAGCGGCAACTCGCCGATAAGCGGTGACCTGGTGATCAGGGCCGGAGGCGTGGTTACCGTCACCGACGGTCAGCTGACCTTCCTGAATTACGCTGGCCATATCAACAAACTGGTGATCGAGGACGGAGGGCAGCTGATACTGCTCAACTCCACCCTGAAGGCCCAGAGAGAGCTTTACGATGTTGATTACGCCCTCGGGGTCCTAGTAAGGAACGGCGGTCTCTTGTACGCCGAGGATTCCGCCTTGAACTTCAACGGACACCTGCTGGTGGACGATGCCACCTTGATCACCTGCTGGTGGACGATGCCACCTTGATCGCCTTTCGGACCGTCATCGACGGATCCCTGTTCACGGCGATGTCCGCCGACGTTCAGCTTTACGATTCCGAGATGACCGCGGTGCCCGGCAGGCCGATGCTGGAGGAGGAGACGTACTCCTACT
>JAKPZB010000018.1 GCA_029560215.1 Methanobacteriota archaeon
CGATGCCCTCCATGGGCGTGGCGATCCCGTACGCCTTCAATATTCCCTTGCCTTCGGCCTCGCTCAGCTGCAGCCGGCCTTCCATACGCACATGCCTGATTATCTCCTTCACCTCACCGTGATCGGCGGCGAAGGGCGGGACCGGACGGGGTTCCGGCCGGTCCAGGCTGCGGCGGTGCTCCACCATGGCCGCCAGCGCCCTTATTCCTCTTTCAGGCGAAGGATAGTTAGGTATGCCGGCCGTCTTCAGCATCTCGATGGGGGCCATCATCTCCTTGCCACCGACGAAGGATGTAACGATCGGTTTCGGTGATGAGCCGGCGAACGCCGTGAGCGTTCCAGCCACGGAGGATATGTCCACCAGGTCGGTCGGCGCCAGCAGCGCCACGACGCAGGCCACGTTGGGATCGTCCATCACCGTCCGTATGGCATGATCGTACCGCTCCGCGTCGGCGTCGCCCACCACATCGATGGGGTTGTACAGGCTGGCCGCGGGGGGAAGCTTCTGTTTCAGCCTCTCGATGGTCGACGCTTCGAAGGAGGCCAGAGTAAGTCCGTTATCGGAGCATGCGTCGGCGGCCATGACGCCCAGCCCTCCCGCGTTGGTGACTATCGCCAGACCCTCCCCTTCCGGCAATGGCATGGTCGAGAACGCCTGGAGAAGGTCGAACATCTCCTCGATGTTCCTTACTCGCACCACCCCGGCCTGGCGCATGGCCGCATCGTACACCTTGTCGCTGCCGGACATGGCTCCGGTGTGGGACGACGCGGCCTTCGCCCCGCTGCTGGTGCGCCCTGCCTTCAGGGCGATCACCGGCTTCACCTTGGTGGTGAGCTCGGCCTGTCTCAGGAACTCCCTTCCCCGGTCCGTGCCCTCGATGTACATGCCGATGACCTTGGTCTGGGGGTCCTCTCGAAGATATTGGAGAAGATGGCCCTCGTCCACGTCGAGCTTGTTGCCGACGCTGATGAACTTGGAGAAGCCGATGTTGATGTTCGCCGCCCAGTCCAGGATGACCACGCATATGGCCCCGGATTGCGACGAGATCGCTATGTTGCCCTCCCTCGGCCCCTCCTGGGCGAAGGTGGCGTTCATGTGATGGTGGGTGTTGACCAGCCCCAGGCAGTTCGGGCCGAGCACCCGCATGCCGTAGCGGTGCGCTATCTCACCGAGCTGCTTCTCCAGTTTGGCGCCTTCCAGCCCCACCTCCTTGAAACCGGCGCTGATGACCACCGCGGCCTTGACCCCTTTCTGCCCACATTCCTCCATGACCTGGAGGACGAACTTGGCGGGGACCACGACCACGGCCATCTCCACCGGCCCGGGAACGTCGGTGATGCGGGGATAGCATTTCAGCCCCATGACCTCCTCGTAGCGAGGATTGATGGGGTAGAGCGGCCCCTGGAAACCTGATTCTATGATGTTGCCAAGGATGATGTTGCCTACTTTGTTATGCTCGGCGGAGGCGCCGATGACCGCCACGCTAGCCGGCTCGAAAAGCTCTCGCATCTGGAAGGTTAATGGCGGAGGGCTGGACATATCCTTTGCGGTCGGCCCCGCAAGGTTGATAAGGTCGGGCGTAATTAGATGGGGTGCCGCCAGTAAAAATGAGGGTGACCGTGATCCCTACAATAGTCTGGCGGTGCACAGTGCGCCGATAGGTCCCTGCAGGAACTGCGATGCGACATCGCGTCATGACTGGAGGACAACCCCGGGGCACGACAACGAACCCCCTGCCCGGGTCAGTGCGGGGAGCGCGGTCCGCCGCGGCCGTGAACCGATCTGTTAGGGCGGGGGGCACAACTGTCATTCAGTGAACGGACATCATTTTAGGTATACGCTGCCAAGGTTCTTGTCCTGCACCCAGTCGTCCTCGGTGTTGGCGGTCTTCTTCACCATCACCATGTCCTCGATCCTGGTGGTCGAAAGGTCGGCCATGGCCAAGGCGACCGCCTCCGGGAACAGCGGCTCCTTAGGGGAACCGAACTCCGTGGTGCCGTGACTGGACAACACCAGATGCTGCACCTTGATGTTGAGCTCGGGCGGGAAGTCCCCCAGCAACCGGACGGCGTCGTTGACCATTCCCGCCCCGATCACCAGGTGGCCGACCAGGCGCCCTTCGTCCGTCGCGCCGATGATGCTGCTGACCGTGTACTCGCGCAGTTTGCCGATGTCGTGCAAAATCGCGCCGGTGATCAGCAGGTCCCGGTCCAGCTCTGGATAGAGCTGGGAGTAGTGCTCGCAGGTCTTGGCCACTCGCAGAGTGTGCTCCAACAGTCCGCCGATGTAGTTGGAGTGATGGGTTATGGCCGCCGGGCAGAGGCAGAACTGCTTAACGAACCCTTCGTCGCCGAAGAATGATTCGAGAAGCTGCTTGAGGTGCGCGTCCTTGACCTTCCTCATGATGGTGAAGAGCTGAGAGCGCATCTGCTCCACATCCTCGCTGGAGCTGGCCACGAAGTCCGCCATCTCGTACTCGCCTTCCTTGAGCACTTCCACGGAATCCCCCGAGGAGGGATTTACATGGATCTCCAGGGCGTTGTTGTACTCGGTGACCTTTCCTTTGACATGGACGACCGAGCCTTTGGCTATGGAATCGTGGAGCGCCTTGACGCCTTTCTCGTCCCTTTCCCCCCAGTACTTCACCGCCATGTCCCCGCCCGCGTCGGAGACCCACATATGGAAGGTGAAACCGTTCTTGTACGGCGATACCGGCTTCTTGAACCGGACGGCGAAGAGATCGTCCACGGTCCCGCCGGCCTTCAGCTCGTTGATCTTGATGGTCTTCCTCATCTCTATCACACCTGTTTTGGACTTGCGCCCTTAAAAGAATTCTGCCGACCTCACCGAAACTGCGGGTCGGCGACGATCCTCCGCAACCATCGCTCCGCCTCCTCGTGATGCGGATGGATGCGCTCCCTCTCCCGGAACTCGCGGTCGTGATAGGAGCCGAAACGAAGCCCGTTCTCCAGATGCAGCAGCTCGTGATACAGGACGTAGCTGGGAACGAATGAGGGGACCTCCTTGCGGTCCAGCACCCGGCTGATGGCCACCACCCGCATGATCACGCTGCAGTAGCCCACCCTTTGACGATTGTCGCCCTTGGTCCAGGTGATGTAGGCGTGCGGGACACTTTTCACCAGTCCGATATCGTGCAGGTCCTGCTCCAGCGATCGCAGGTCGTGCACTCTGCCTTGCTGGGCGTAGGCTAGATTGCGGCTCCGCCTGAGGTACAGCGGCTGATTCCTCAGGATGAACTCCGGGCTCCGGAAATGCTGCTTCAATCGTTCGGAATATATCTCCCTGACCCCGCCCCGGCCCATACGGCCGAATATGCCCCGGGCAAGGTCGGTGATGAGGTCCTCTCCGGACTCCTTCATATAATCGGTGATGTGCAGCTCCGCGCTCGTCGAGCACCGCTTCCAGGTGGCCTTGAACTCCTTGAAGCGCTCCCAGTTGGCGTTGACATCCGTGAAACCGTGCTCCGCGCCCACCCGGGCGAAGCACCGCTGCAGTTCGCTTTCCTGGCCGCTCATCCGGCTGTTTTCCCAATAGGATATGTCCGTCACTTGTTCACCGAAGGACCGAGCGGCCTGACCTGCTTATAACCGGTGAGAGTAGAATCAAGCTACGCACCTCCAGGTATATCTTCGCAAGATTAATAACACTGACCCGGCTCAATCTTTCAAATTAGATAATTTACAATAGATTTATCTAGTCTGGAGTCCCATTATGCTCACCGGATGGGACAAGGTTGCTTTTCGAGGGATGACCGCGACAAGCATATCATAACCAGAGGCAACGTTGACGGCATCGTTTCCGCCGCC
>JAKPZB010000132.1 GCA_029560215.1 Methanobacteriota archaeon
GCCGTGAATGTCGCTCCCGAGGAGATCTCCTTCACCTATCGCGGAGATGCCCGGCGGCACACGCTCGAAGAGGTCCTTCAACTCCGGGACGAGGAATGGTTCAGCCGGGGTGTGGCCCTCGCGCCGGAGTGCAACCGGTCCATTGTTGACGCCAGCATTCAGTGGCTTCAACACCTTCGGGAAACCGGTACATTCCATCAACTGATCGCGGTCGCCTGTTCGGTGGATCACGCCCGCCAGGTGCGGTCCCTTTACGCCGAGCGCGGTCTGCAGGCGCGTGAAATCCACAGCAACATGCCGGCGGAGGAAATTGAGGACGTGCTCCAGGACCTGCGCCGGGGCCGGATCGATTGCATCGTTCAGGTGCGCATGCTTGGCGAGGGATTTGATCACCCAAACCTGAGCGTGGCCGCCATCTTCCAGCCCTTCCGGTCGCTGTCGCCCTATGTCCAGTTCATCGGAAGAGTCATGCGGGTGATCCACCAGAACAATCCTCAGCACCCGGACAACCGGGGCGTGGCGGTCTCCCATGTGGGGTTGAACATCGACCGTCATTGGGAGGATTTCAGGCGGATCGACCAGGAGGACCAGGAACTCATCCAGGGCTGGCTCGAAGCGGGCGACGAGCGACCTCCAGCCGATGAGCCGGGTCGCCGGCGACGCCTGACGCCGGACATGGTGGTTCAAAACGAAATCATCAGCCACTTCATCGAGCAGGAATACCTCGACCCGATGGATGACGCCGTGATTGACGACCTCGTCCAGGAGTTTCGGAGACGCGGTCTCGACCCCGAGGCCCTTGGACTTTCCCGCGAAAACCTCCGCCAGCGCCTCATCCAGGCTCGGACCCGCGAGAGCATGGAGCCCCGGGAGATACCGGTCACGCCCCAGCGCCGCCGCCAGGAGGCCCGGCGAAGGCTCAACGAGCGCTCCCGGGCCCTGGCCAGCAGAATCCTGAACGCCCTCGGCACGTCCATCAACGGCCGCAACATCGTGCTGGCTTACCCAGAGCTGCGAAGCGCCAACAACTACGCGGCAGTCATTATGATCGTGAATGGGGCCGCCAACGAGCGGCTTGAAGCTGACGGCGGAACACGGGGCGAAATCCCACTGGAGCGGCTGGAGGAGGTTTTGGAACAGATTGACCAGATTGGGGACGATGTTCAGGCCCAAATCCAGGATCGCCTTTCAAGGAGATGACCGATGCCCAAGCTGAAACGCCTTCTCGTATCCGCCTGCTTCGAGACCGCCCAGCGGCGG
>JAKPZB010000147.1 GCA_029560215.1 Methanobacteriota archaeon
GTCATCAGTACGATATGCGCTGGAAGTCCGAGACCGGCTTCTCCGCGGTGAAGCGAAGGGTCGGCGAGTCGGTCAGGTCGAAACGACCTGACCTGGCATTGAGAGAGGCCGAGACGATGTTCGTCCAGTACGCGATCATGAAGGACGGAGGTTTACGTTAGGACTTATTCAACACAGTTCATATGCCGTCCTTCGAAAAGCGGATTCTATCTATTGCCGGGTTATAATTAACTTGCCCTCGTACGATCGAAAATGAGAGCGCGGCACAGGTTTTAAGTCGGCCGAGTGGGAAATCGGGTATGGTGCTTCGATGAGGTGGTTCGTTCAGGGGAAGGAGGGCGCCAGGCTGCCCTGGAAGGAGTGGGACGAGGCGGTAGGGGACCCGGAGGACATGCTGGCCAGCATCGCCTTGGGCGAGAAGGCCTATCGCGCTTGCATGAGGGCGGCGAAGCTGCCGCCCAGGAAGGAGGCCAAGAACACGATCACCGCCTTCGCCCACATCCTGCACCATATGCTCGACGAGATCGGTGAGGACCGCATGCTCGAGCTGCGATACATATTGCAGGAGGACTGGAAGGAGGCCTCGACCGGGCTCTGGGAGCCGCCCTCCGAGGTGATCTGGCCTATGGGGGACGATATCCGATCGGAGCTGCTCTCGCTGCGGCACGGCCTGGAAAGGGTGGTCGGCCCGGAACTGCTCAGGCTGTTCTGGGCGGGTATGACCGCCGCCGGCCGGAGCATCCCGGTGCGTTATACGGAAGCGGGGACCGGGGTGTACTTCCCGCTGCTGATGCTGGACAAGATGCGCGCCGAGAACATCCCGCCCTTCCTGGACGAGGAGGAGAAGGAGGGACTGGCCTTCCTTCGCTCCGAGCTCACCCTGAGCGATTGGATATCCACCGACGACCTGGAGGCCGCGCTCTCCCATCAGCGGCAGTTCGTTCATCGGGGACGGCTGTTCGTCGACGGCTGCATGAGCGGGGGCCGGTGGTACGAGCTCGGGGACGTCCGGGACTGGAGGGAGAAGGCCCTGCGGTCGTGCTCGCTTCTCATCGCCTTCCGGATAATGTTCCTGGCCTCGGTGACCGGGGAGAGCGGCCCGCTGCGGCCGTCCTACCCTGATTAATGTTAAATCCATGCTTCGACCTTGCAGTATCCGCATGCGAAAGCTCCCGGTGTTGCTGCTGGCCCTGGCTCTGATACTTTGCTCCGCCTACGTTCCGGAGCAGGCGAGCTCGGCCGGCGTCGTAGGGACCGATATCGTCGGCAGGGCGATCAACGAGACCGGCGCGGCCTTTCCGGGGGTGGAGATCAGGGCGACCAACGTCACCACCCTGGTCACCTACAAGGCCACCACGGGGGCGGACGGCAACTACACCATGCCGAGCAACTTTGTACCGGGGCTGTACAACGTAACCGCTTCCTTCCTGAACCATTCCGCCAACGTCAGCTATTCCAATGTGCTGGTGAAGAGCGGACAGTCCGCACGCCTGAACTTCACCATGCTCGAGGTCCTCTGCAAGCTGACCGGGTTCGTCACCAACGGGACCACCCCCGTCTACGGCGCGACGGTCACCCTGATCAACGAGCAACGGAGCTACAGCAACGTTTCCGTCAATCCCCTGGGCAAGTACGAGATCCCCAAGGTCCAGCCGGGAACGTACACGGTGGTGGCCAGCAAGGTCGGATATTATTCTTCCGATCCCATGCCGCCGGTGGTCCTGATCAGGGGGGAGACCAAGAGCGTCGATTTCGTGCTGCAGGAGCAGCCAGCGGAGCTGGGCGGGAAGGTGGAGTACGACGGGAGCGGCCTGAAAGGGGTGACCGTTAAGCTTTCCAGTTCGCTGTTCACCGCCGAGACGGTGACCGACGAGGACGGCAACTATACCTTCTCCCAGGTGCCGTCCGGATCGTACACCATCACCTTCAGCAAGGAGTCCTTCTTGACCAACTCGATGAGCGTGGGACTGACGCCCTTCGAGGTAAGGGAGCTGAACGTGGAGATGGAGTACGACAACGCCAACAACACCCAGACGTTCCTGCTGGGCCTGGACCTGGCGCATTCCTTGATGGTCATCGGCCTGACCGTGTCCATCATGGTGCTCGTCGTCGGGATCTACGTCAATTACAAGATCCGCCGCAAGCCGGAGCTGCTGGACCGGGACGATTCAGAGAAGGACTGAGCGTTCTTTCACCTTGTCCTCGACCTC
>JAKPZB010000003.1 GCA_029560215.1 Methanobacteriota archaeon
TGCCGCTCTTCGGAACGCTCTGCAATATCTGGATAAGGTTCTTTACCATGGGGATATCCAGGCTGCCTCCCTTGGCGCTCTGATAGGCGCTGGACAGCCGAGAAAGCTCGACCTCCTGGTTGTGGAAGGCCAAGTTCAACGTATCGAAACGCATCTGCAGGGCTGCCAGCTCCTTTTCCAGCTTGTTTGCTTTTTCTTCAAGCAACGCCGGGGGCATGGTGACCCTCACCGCGCCCATGCGGTGCTGCTCCACCACCTCCAGGATGTACTTGGACAGGGGCATGCCTGACGTCTCCGCAGCATGCTTCCACTGCTGCATGAGCTCGAGCGTAGGCAGGTAAACGTCTATCTTCCGCTGCCTTATCGTCTCCGTCTTGCCCTGGTTAGGGCGGCCGGAAGCCTTCTTGTCCGACGGTTTGTCTGACGATTTTTTCAGGCCTTCCATGATAGGAAAAACACGTCTGGCTATATCAATTTTTTGACGGTAAAAAAGTGCTCCCGCCGGGATTCGAACCCGGGTCTTCGCCTACCTTCCACCGCCTTTCAGCGATGTCGAAAGGGCGGAATGATTGGCCGGACTACACTACGGGAGCGCGGGTGGCGCTTGATATTTGACTAATTACTTAAAGATTGGCGAGAAGGGTTCCCAGCCATCAATCGTTCTCGCATCCCGGGGGCGGCCATCCGCGGCGCTCACCCGAAGACCGGACACAAGGGCTTCGTGGGATTTTGGATAGTCTTTATTAATCACCAATTCGCTTTCCGGAGTTCGTGGCAGCTAATAAGGGTAAAAGCTCCTGCTCCAAGTGCGGAAAACCGTTCGTCGGTCTGATGGTCGTCAAGGCCTTCGCGGCGGTTTTCGCAATCTATTTCTTCGCCATGTTCTTTTTCAACCTTCTCGTTGCTGGGGACGACTGGATGAGGCAACAGCTGTCCTTCATGGAACCGGTCATGAAGTTCGGCTGGGAGTACATTCCGATATCCATCATCTTCCTGATCATCGGCATGCCAGCCATCATGGCCGGGATCGTTCCAGCCATAGAGAAGAGGCACCGGTCCGGTGGTGCACTGGCCTGCAAGGAATGCCAAGGCATCATCGCAAAGGAGCAGGCCGAGGCGGCCGAAATGGCCAGGGCCAAGCAGGAAGCCCAAGCCTACGCTCATCAGGCCAAGATCGAGGGCCTGGAGAGCAACGACCCCTGGATGGGGAAGCTGATCCGGTCCTGGAAGCAGGACAACCCCAACAAGCTTCCCGAGGAGTCCATGATCGACGAGCTCATCATGGCCCGCAACATGGAGAAAGCGGGAAATTTCGAGAAAGCTGCGGTGATATTGGAGAAGTACCGCTTCTGGGAAGAAGCTGGCCGAATGCGCCGCCTGGACGATCAGAAGATCGTCAAGCACATCACCGTCGATATGAACGAGCTCATCGACCAGGTGGGAACGAAGGGGTTGGCCATACCCTACAAATGTTCCTCCTGCGGCGCCAGCATCACCATTGACAAGGACTCCAAGAAGGAGGGTCTTAAGTTCTGCTCGTACTGCGGAACGGCGTACAACATCGACGACATGACCAAGATAATCCAGCACGCCCTGGAATGAGCGAACACCGCCATCCCAGCAAGGCCCTTGTCTTGGCCCCGTTACACCAATGTTATATAGAGGAACGGGTTTAAAGGAAACTTACCATTGGGGGCTTCCATTGAGCAACGAACCTTACACCCAGGGGGACCAAGGCGCTGAGAGCGAGGAGATACTTCGCCTCCCGTACCCGAACAAGAAGGAGGGCGAGATGTTCGGGATAGCGGACCAGCTGCTGGGCGCATCCCGCATCAAGATCATGTGCGCCGATGGGAAGTCCCGCATGGGCCGCATACCCGGGAAGATCAAGAAGAGGATGTGGATCCGCGAAGGCGATCTGGTCATCGTTCGTCCCTGGGACTTCCAGGAGGACAAGTGCGACGTCCTCTACCGTTACACCAAAACCCAAGCGAGCCACCTGAGCCGCAAGAAGGTTCTGCCGAAGAACTTGGACATATTCTGAGGGAGATATGCCAACCGAGGGCAAGCAAATCCTCAAGCTGGACCGGAAGGTGGAGAAGCTCCGCCTCACCCGTTCGTTCGAAAGCTCGCAGGAAGGGCACAAGGTCATGGAGGAGGTATTCGACAACCTCACCCTGGGCGTCATTTTCAAGCTCACCTGCGAGAAGCGCATCGCCAGCGTGGATTTCCCGGTCTCCACCGGAAAAGAGGGCAACGTCTTCCGGGCCACGGCACCGGACGGCACCCTGGTGGCGCTAAAGATCTATCGCACCTCCAACGCCACCTTCAAGAACATCGCCAAGTACATCGAGGGCGACACCCGCTTCAAGGGCCTCACCGGCAACCCGCGCAAGCTCATCTACGCCTGGTGCACCAAGGAGTTCAAGAACCTCAACCGGCTGGAGCAGGCCGGGGTTCGCGTACCACATCCCAAACGGTTCATGAAGAACGTCATCGTCATGGATTACCTCGGCGACGAGGTGATGGCCGCACCGCAGCTGCGCTCGGTTCGGCTGGACGAACCGCAGAAGGTCTACCGCGAGATCGTCCGTTTCATGAAGCGCGCCTTCCAAAAGGCCAAGCTGGTGCACGGGGACCTCAGCGAGTACAACATCCTGATGTACGACGGCCTGCCGTACATAATCGACTGCGGCCAGGCCATGCTTACCGACCATCCCAACGCCATCGAGTTCCTGAGGCGGGACGTGAGGAACATCAACCGCTACTTCCACAGCCTCGAGGTCAAGGTGTGGACCGATGAGACCGTCCTGAGATACGTGCAGGGGGTCAGAGAGAAATGAAGATCGTTAAAGTTCCCAAGGAGCGCGTGGGCGTGCTCATCGGCCATGGCGGCGAGACCAAGAAATTCCTGGAGCAGAAGACCGGCCTCAAGATCGACATCGACGCCGATGAAGGCGAGGTTTCCTTCGACGAGACCAAGACCGAGGACCCGCTTCTACCGCTCAAGGTCATGGACATCGTGAAGGCCATCGGTCGCGGGTTCGCCCCTCACAAGGCGTTCCGACTGCTGGATGACGATGAATATCTGGAGATCATGAACATCGACGATTACGTCGGAAAGGGGACCAACCAGCTGGTGCGCATGCGCGCCCGGGTGATCGGTGCCGGCGGCAAGACCCGCCGCATAATCGAGGACCTGGTCGGGGTTCACCTTTCAGTCTACGGGGACACCGTGGGCATAATCGGGAACTCCGTCCAAATGCCCGTCGCCCGCACCGCCGTGGACATGCTGCTCAGCGGCAGCGAGCACGCCACGGTGTACAAGTTCCTGGAACGGAAGCGCGCCGAGCTGCACATCGCCGAGATGGGCTTCGAGCTCTGATCATTTTCCGTTGTTGAGCAGCGCCAGCAGGTTCCGGGGGAACAACTGCAGCTCCAGCCCCAACGGTTCCAGGCGCTCGCTCAGCTTCTTCGCCCGGGGCCCGGAGAAATCGCCCCTCAGAAGGTAGGAGGTGTCCTCCTCGTCGAACTCGGTGCAATGCACCATCCAATTCCGAACTTGGGCGTTCACCGGGCACACCTTCTGGCAGATCATGCAGCCCACCACCGCGTTATGCGCCCCCTCCAGCACATAATCGGGGAACGCCCTCTCGTTGGGCATCTCATTGTGGAAGGTGAGGCACCTCTCGGCGTGCAGAAGGAACCGGTCGTCATCGATGGCCCTGGTCGGGCAGGCCTTGACGCAGGCGCCGCAATCCACGCAGCGGTCCATGACCTTCTTGTCCTGCCAATCGTCCGGCAGCTCCCGGTTCGTGAAAAAACTGGTCAGCCGGTGGAACGACCCATATCGGGGCACGTAGGTGATGTTGTTCCGGCCGTACTCCACCAGACCGGTGCGCGCGGCAAGGGTCTTGTGCGGGAGTATGGCCCTCATGAGGTGCACCCCGTTGCCGTCGCCCTTCTCCAGCAGGTCCACTATCTCCATGTCCACATCCACCGCCTTGGCGTAGGTGGGCGGCACGATGGTGCGGACCTTGCGCCCCTTCACATTGAAACTGATCTCGCAGGTCGGCTGCGGGACCGAGACCACGATGATGCTCCTGGCCTCTGGAAAGGAAACGGGAACGAAGTACTTGAAACGGAAAAGGTACTCCTTGTAGAGCTCCTCGGCCAGCAGACCCTTTCTATACTGACCTTCCACGTCCTCCCGCACCTCGTCCAGGTGGGAGACGGACATGGACCTGGCGTCGTATCCCCGCTCCCGAAGGAGCCCGAGCATGTCACCGTTCTCGGCCATGAGCTTCGTGAGGAACGGCATGCCCGGCATGGGATTAAGCACTTTTCCCCGTTAACACGCGATAATTTAATTAGGGGAAGACGGTAGGCCGCACGAACATGAAGGAAGTCCTCGAGCAAGCCCTGAAGGCGCAGGACCGCGACCTCTGCGACCACTGTCTGGGACGCCCATTCGCGCACGTGGGCACCGGCACCACCAATCAGAAGAGGGGGGAGGAGCTCAGGGCCTTGATCGACCAGGACCGCGCCTCCCGCGGACTGGGCCCGATGAAGCATGAAAGGTGCTGGCTGTGCGACGAGATCTTCGACCAGGTCCCCCGCTTCGCGGAGGCCGTGGAGCTCAAACTGCAGGAGGTCCAGTACGACAACTTCCTGGTCGGGACGAGGGTGGACCCGGTGGTGCAGGCCAGGGAGGAGGAGCTATGGTCGGTGGTCGGACAGGAGCATGCCGAACCCATCAAGTCCGAGCTCAACCGCGAGATAGGCAAGGCGGTGTTCGCTCTCAACGGCAAGGCCGTGCAGTTCAAGAACCCGCAGGTGGTGGCCCTCGTCGACACCCGCTTCGCCCATGTGGAGCTGGACGTGGCGCCCCTGTTCATCTATGGCCGGTATCGCAAACTGTCCAGGGAGATCCCCCAGACCAAATGGCCCTGCCGGGTCTGCCAGGGCAAGGGATGCCTCCGCTGCGGCGGAACCGGGAAGATGTACCAGACCAGCGTGCAGGAGCAGATCGGGGACGTCATCTTGCCCCACGCCCAGGCCAAGGAGCACTTCTTCCACGGGATGGGCCGGGAGGACATAGACGCTCTGATGCTGGGCACCGGTCGTCCTTTCGTCATCGAGATATCCTCGCCGGTGGTCCGCAACCTGGACCTGGCCGCCTTGGAGAGGGAGATCAACGAGAAGAGCAAGGGTTTGGTGGAGGTGGAGCAGCTCAGACCTTCGGACAGGGAAGAGGTGCGCCAGGTGAAGGACTCCGCCCATGACAAGGAGTACCGCGTGCAGGTGTCCATTCACGGCAAAGTTAATAAGGGTAGAGTCGATGAGGTCCTTCGCACGTTCAACAGAACCCGTATAGTCCAGCGGACGCCCGTTAGGGTGTCCCACCGACGCGCGGACCTGAATCGCGAACGGTACATCGTCTACGTGGTCCTGGAGGATTTCCAGGACGATCGCATGACGCTGCGCCTGCGTACCGAATCAGGCACCTACGTGAAAGAGTTCGTGCACGGGGACGAAGGCAGAACGGAACCCAATCTCTCGGAGATGCTCGGGGTCCCCTGCACCGTGGACGCCCTGGACGTCATCGGGGTCATCGACAGCAACGAGGTATAGATATGGTCAAAGCATCGCACGGTTTGAGGCGGAAAGGCAGGAACATCCTCAAGAAGAGCCCCAGGGCCCGCGGACTTTCCCCCATCACTCACGAGTTCGTTCAGTTCGACGTAGGGGAGCAGGCCCACATACACCTGGACCCTAGCATTGTAAAGGGCGCGCCGCACATCCGCTTCCACGGCAAGACCGGGACGGTCAAGGCCGCCCAGGGACGCGCCTACGTGCTGTCCGTAAGGGACGGCGACAAATACAA
>JAKPZB010000005.1 GCA_029560215.1 Methanobacteriota archaeon
CGGTCTCCGCGCCCACCGCGGTGGGGTCCGACACCAGGATGAGAAGGTCCATCTCCCTTGCCGTTCGGCGGGACAGATGCTCCATCCCCGCCTCGTTGTCGATGACCACGTAACGATAGGAATCCATGAGCTGGTCCACGAACACCCGGAGCAGGTTGTTCACGTAGCAGTAGCATCCGGGGCCTTCCGGCCGGCCCATGGTAAGCAGGTCGTGGCCTTCGCCTTCCGACAGTATTTCCCGCAGTTTGAGCTTGAGGTACTCCTGCTTGCTCATGTCCCGGGGCGGCTGGCCTCCCTTGCTCAAAAGACCCTCGCGCACCTGGCCGACCGTTCCCGGAACGCCCGTACCAAGCTTCCGCCCGAGGTTGCTGTTGGGGTCGGCGTCCACCGCCAATACCGCGTCCTCTTCCGAAAGTATCCGGACCAGCAGGGCGGACAACGTGCTCTTGCCCACTCCCCCCTTGCCGGCCACGGCGATCAGGAAGCTCATGCCATTCCACCCAGGCGGTAGCGCTGCCTGATCGCCTCCACCGTGCCGGTGAGAAGCTCCAGCACCCGATCGGCCTTGGCCTCGTCCAATCCGCCCAGTCCGCACTGCGGAGTGATGAGCGAGCGCTCTAAGATCAGGTCCAGGTCCATGCCCTTGCGGTACAGCATGTCCATGTACCTCTCGATCCTCTGCAGCAGGCTCCCCACGGTCTCCTTGGAGATCTGGTCCTCCATGTTCGGGATCAGGCCCCAGGCGATGGACCCGCCCCGGTCCAGGAAGGCCGATACCTCTTTAGGGAACAGCGAGACGGTGTGCGCGTAATTGTAGGCGTCGAAGCTGAGCATGTCGATGGACGTGGATAGGAGCAAAGGCCAGTCGGTGTTGCCGCAGCAGTGCATGGCCTTGATGGCCTCGACACCTTCCAGCACCTCATCTGTCCACTCGATCACCTGGCGCTGGGATATGGAGGCGAACGGCGTTCCTATTAGTGTCAGGGACGGCTCGTCCAGGAAGATTATCGGCCGCTCCGATATCTCGCCAAGCTTCCGGGCCTGCCACCTGGCCTGCATGTTCAGGTTGCGGCGTATGATCTCGCCGTACGCCTCGTCGTATATGGCGGCCTTGCCGTTCTGGTCCAGTATCTGCAGCCCGGCGCTGACCGGACCGGTGACCTGGCCCTTTACGGCCTTGATCTTCTTACCCTTGTAACGGTCCAGGAGCGAGAACAATCCGTGGAAGTTGTCCTTGGGGTGGGCGAAGTGGTTCACATCGTCCGTCACCACCGCAGTGTAGAAGGCCTCCGGGTCGTAATCGTTGAGGTCGACCGTGATCCGCTTCTTCCGCCCGTCGACGTTGATCCCCGGGAGAGAGGTGGAGAACTGCGCGTACATGTTCTCCCCGAAGCCCAGGGCGGGCAGCTGCGGCCAGTAGGGGACCTCGCTCATGCTTGCCGTTACGAGGTCCAGAGCCTTCTGGGGGTCCTTGTGCGGCAGGGAGCCTATCCCGGTGGCGGCGCAGTTCCAGGCCATGTCCTGGAGTTATCGTTCTCGTTATAAAATCATTTGGTGGCCTTGATGGCGATGTAAGACTGGTCCATGAACGGATTCCCGTCCGATCCTCGACGGCCATTCGTTCCTGGAGATCGGAGGACGACGAGGAGACCAGGCCCTTGATGCCCCGGGGATCGTTTCATCGCTGTAAGAAAAGATTATGCCCCATTCCATGAAATATCAGCTCCATGCGGCTGATCACCGTCAACCGGACCAAGCCCAACGCCTCGGTGGAGTTCTATGGGTGCCCGATGCAGTGCAAGTACTGCTCGCATACCGCCGCCCTGTACAAGGACTACGACCTGGAGAAGGTCATCCAGGCCATGTCCGACAACGGTATCCGCTCCGTCTTCATCGGTGGGGCGGAACCGGCGCTCCATTCCAAAGAGGCCTTGGATCTCATACGCATGCTGCACGCCCGGGGAAAGGAGATAATCCTGAAGACCACCGGCCACGATCCCGATTTCGTCGCGGCGGCCAAGCCCGAGGTCTCCCGGTTCGTGCTGGAAGTGAAGGCGCCCCTGGACGACCCGGAACTGCTGACCAGGCTGACCGCCTACGATCTGGACAAGGCCAAGGCGCAGCAGGAGAACGAGCGCCGGACGCTGGAGATAATGAGGGGCTCGAAGGTGCGGGCCACCCTGCGCATCATCCCCGACCGTTACAACGCCGATACCGTGGAGAGGATCGCCAAGGACCTCAAGGGCTACGCGGACGAGCTGCAGATAACCCAGTTCATGTCCAGCCAGAACGACGTGGGATTCGCCGGGATATTCAACCCCGGCCCGGACCAGGAGACCATGATGGCCTACGGCCGCGCGGCGCGCAGGCACCTTCCGCGGGTGAAGGTGAAGGGCAACGGATTCGAGGTCATTCTCTGATCCGCCCGATGGAGGGGAAGCGGTTCAGGTCGGTGTGCGGTAGGAACGAGGCCGAGGAGAAGCGGTCGAAGAACCTTTGGTCAGTGGATAGTTCCACGTAGGTCATGGCCCGGTGCGCCGCCAAAGCCTCCTCCCTCTTTTCCTTCGAGAGCAGGCAGAGCTTGGCGCCGTCCAGAGAGGCGTTGCCGAGGAAGGTGAAACGTTCCCGGGGCAGGTCGGGAAGGAGGCCGATGGCCACCGCGTTATCGAGGTCGATGTGATGCCCGAAGCCGCCGGCGATGTACACCCGCTCCAGGTCCGCGAAGCTGATCCCGGCGGTGTCCAGCAGCACCTCGGCCGCGGCGAATATGGAGGCCTTGGTCCGGATCACGTTCGCTATGTCCTCCTCGGTGACGGTTATGTCGCGCCTCCTCTCCACCTTGTCCATGGGGCAGCAGGTCATTCCGGTCGCCTTCAGGTCATAGCCGTCCTTCTCGGCGTCCTTGGAATATACGAGTACGTACTCCTTCCCGAACTCCCCTTCCCGGACCCGGTCGGAGGGTTGAAGGTGACCCTTCTTGTCCAGGACGCCGGTGAGGAACATCTGCGCCAGCAGGTCGATCAGTCCAGAGCCGCAGATGCCCTTGGGCCGGGTCCTCCCGATGGTGCTGTACTGCACCCCTCCCTGCAGGGAGACCTTCTCTATCGCCCCGTCACCCGCCCGCATGCCGTGGCAGACCTCTCCTCCTTCGAAGGCGGGACCGGCGGACGCGGAGCAGGCCAGCAGCCAATCCTGGTTGCCCAGCACCACCTCCCCGTTGGTCCCGACGTCGATGAGAAGACTGATACCTTCGCTCCTGGCCATCCCGCTGGCCACCACGTCCGCTATGACATCGCCCCCCACGTAGCTGGCCCGTCCGGGGACCAGGTGGACCGAGGCCCGGGGATTGACGTTGAGGCCGATCTCCGCGGCGTTGGTGCTCGGGGAGAGGTTGGTCACCGGGGTGTAGGGGGAGTAGCGAATGAATCTGGGGTCCAGGCCGAGCAGCATGTGCATCATGGTGGTGTTGCCGGCGACGCTGACTGCCATGACCTCCTCGGCGCAGACCTTCTTTCCCTTGCCCGCGCACTTCTCGTCGTAGCTGCACACCCTGGCCAGCAGGTGGTTGATGGTGTCGATTATCATGTGCTGCAGGCGGTCCTGGCCATGGTCCTCGCCGTACATGATGCGGGCCAGAACGTCCTCGCCGTACATCAGCTGCCGGTTGTAATCGGACACCTGGGAGATCATCTCCCCGGTGCCCAGGTCGACCAGCTGCAGGGCGACGGTGGTGGTCCCGATGTCGATGGCCACCCCGAAGTTCCGGGAGACGCAGTTCCAAGGGCGGACGTCGACCAGGAGGTCACCGTCCAGGAAGGCCGTCACCGTCCACTCCCCGTCCCGTATGACCTGGGGCAGCCGTTTGAGAAGCGACAAGGGAACTTCCAGCGAGCCCGGTTCGTATCCCAGCTCCTTCAGCAGGCGCTCCAGGTCGGCGTCGTTGTCGTGAAGGGTGGGCGGACGCAGCTTGGCGTACACCGCCCTGACCAGCGGGGAGAGCTCCTTCAGCTCGGTGCTCACCTTCCCGCCGACTATCTGCATGGGCTTGAGCTGGCTCTCCTCCGGAACGAAGACGACGCAATCGCCCTGAACTTTGGAGAGGCACGCCAGGCGGTAGCCGCTGGCCCACTCCTCCTGGCTGATCTTAGGTGAAGCTTTGGTTTCCACGTCCCCCTCCACCACCACCCGACAGCGTCCGCAGACGCCCTTTCCGGCGCAGGCGCTGTTCACCTCCACTCCTGCGAGTATCGCCGCCTCGAGCAGGCTGGTGCCTGCCGGAACGTCTATGCTGCGGCCTTTGGGATGGAAGGTCACCTGGGGGCTCATCCCAAGCGAATCCCTTCCTGCGTTATTAAAGGCTCCCGGCGTTGGAAAGTAAAAAAAGGATTTAGGGGAGAAGGTGCGTGAGGTCCGGCATGGAGCACGAGCACCATCACCGCGGGAGTTCGTCCAGGATGCTCACCTACGCCCTGGTGGTCACCGCCGCCTTCGCCCTGGTGGAGCTGGCGGGCGGGGTGCTCAGCGGAAGCCTGGCCCTGCTCAGCGACGCCGGACATATGTTCACCGATGTGCTGGCCCTCGGCCTCAGCTTGGGAGCGGCTCTGGTGGCCGGCCGGCAGGCCACCGCAAGGCACACCTTCGGCTTCCTGAGGGCGGAGATACTGGTGGCCCTGGTGAACGGCATCGCCCTGGTGGGCATATCCTTGCTGGTGATCAACGAGGCCCTCGGCCGGCTCTCCCACCCCACGCCGGTGGACGCCGACCTCATGCTCATCGTGGCCGTGGCGGGCATGGGCGCGAACATCCTGGGAATGGCCCTGCTGCACCGGGGCTCCAAGGACAACCTGAACGTCCGCGGAGCGTTCCTGCACATGATGGGCGACCTGCTGTCGTCGTTCGGCGTCATCGCCGCCGCCCTGCTGATACGGTTCTTCGGCTGGCAGGAGGCCGACGCCCTGATCGGACTGGCCATCGCCGCGATCATCATGGTCGGCGCGTACCGGCTCATCTCGCAATCGGTTTCGATATTGCTGGAAGCGGTCCCCAAGCACATCCAGCTCGAGGAGGTGGAGGAGGCCATGAGCTCGGTGGAGGGCGTGATAATGGTCCACGACCTGCACGTCTGGACCTTATCGTCGGGAGTGTACGCCCTCAGCGGGCACGTGGTGGTCGATGACCGACAGGTCAGCGCCTGCTCGCCGGTGCTCCGTCAGCTGGAGCGGATGCTGGAGGAACGCTTCCACATCGGGCACGCCACCTTGCAGATCGAAACGGAGGTCTGCCCGGGCAACGGCTGCGCCATCAACTGCCGCGATGGCGAACGTCGAGATTGACCGCGTTCAGTGCCTGAAGAGCCTCACTCCGGTGAACACCATGGCCATGCCGTGCTCGTTCGCCGCGTCTATGGACTCCTGGTCGCGTATGGAGCCGCCCGGCTGTATGATGGCGGTCACGCCGGCCTTGGCCGCGGTGTCGATGCCGTCCCGGAAGGGGAAGAAGGCGTCGGAGGCCATCACGCTGCCTATCGCCTTATCACCGGCCTTGTGCGCGGCGATCATCGAGGCGTCGACGCGGGACATCTGCCCGGCGCCGATGCCGACCACGGTCTCGCCCTTGGCCAGGATTATGCAGTTGGACCACACGTGCTTGCACACCTTGTTGGCGAACAGCATTCCGTGTATCTCCTCCTCGGTCGGGGCGCGCTCGGTGACCACCTTGAGGTCCGCGGCGGTCACCGGAACATGCTTGTTGGTCTGGACCAGCAGACCGCCCTTGATGCGCTTCATGCGCCATTCCGGAGCGGTGTCCAGGGTGATCGGCGCGTTCGTCCTCAGCAGCCGGATGTTCTTCTTTTTCTTCAACAGCTCCAGGGCCTCCCCGTCGTAATCGGGGGCTATGACGCAGTCCACGAAGTGCTGCGAGATGTCCGTGGCCGTCGCCAGGTCCACGTTCCGGTTGAAGCCGATGACGCAGCCGAAGGCGGCCATGGGATCGACGCCGTAGGACCTGGCGAACGCCTCCGAGATGGTGTCCGCGGAGGCCACGCCGCAGGGGTTGGTGTGCTTGATGACGATGGCCGTGGGCCTCTCGAACTCCCTGACCAGCTCCAACGCCGATTCCAGGTCCAGGATGTTGTTGTACGAAAGCTCCTTGCCGTGCAGCTGCTCGGAACGGGAGACGCACACGCCCTTGGCGAAGGGGTCCACGTAGAACGCCGCGGACTGCTGCGGGTTCTCGCCGTACCGGAGGTCCTGGCGCTTCTCCAGGCCCATGCTGTAGGTGTCCGGGAACCCCCCGTCCCCGAACTCCCCGCCCAGATGGGAGGCGATGAGCGAATCGTAATAGGCGGTGGAGCGGAACGCCTCCAGCATCAGCTTTCGCAGTGTCGGCTTGGATAGCTCGCCGCCGTTGGCCTTCATCTCCTCCAACAGCGCGGCGTAAGCGCGCGGGTCGGTGACCGCCGCCACCGAATCGGAGTTCTTGGCCGCCGCCCGGATCATGGACGGCTCGCCGATGTCGATGTTCTCGATGACCTCGTCCAGATCGTCGCCCTTGGTCAGGACCGTCTCCCGGAACGGGTAAAGGTTCACCACCACCATGTCGATGCGTTTCAGTCCGGCCTCCGCCAGCTGGCGCATGTGCTCCGGTGAATCCCTCCTGGCCAGAAGCCCGGCGAAGATGGCCGGGTGCAGCGTCTTCACCCGGCCGTCCATCATCTCCGGGGAGCCGGTGTATTCGGATATCCCGGCCACCTTGAGACCGTGGGATGAGAGGAGCTTGGCCGTGCCGCCGGTGGATATGAGCTCCACGCCCAGCTGGCTGAGCCCCTTGCAGAAGTCCACGATACCATCCTTGTCCGAGACGCTGATGACCGCCCGTTCGATCTTGACCATGTGTATTCCTTCAGTGGGATGGGCACACCATGAAGGATGGTATGCCAGAGGTATATTGCCCGTTCCCTATTAAAGATAGCGATAGCGGATAGGAATTAAAAGAACACTGGCCATATCGCCCGGCCCTTCCGGATAAAAGATCTATCGGGGAGGCGGACGGGGTGGGCGGGAATGCTTAAAACCGTTCCCGGGCATGACCTTGTGAAAGAGATGTTGGTCATCAGCGAGAGGATAAACGGACTGTTCGCCGCGGTCGGACGGGCGATAGACGCCAGGGACGAGAAGTTCATCCAGGAACACGCCGTCCACCAGATGGAATGCGGAGCGCAGGCCCTGGACCTGAACGTGGGGCCGGGAAGGGACGACGGACCGGCGGCCATGGATTGGCTGGTCCGGACCGTCCAGGAGGTCTCCGACCTTCCGCTGTGCATCGACACGCCAGGCATCAAGACCATGACCGCCGGGGTCAAGGCCTGCCGGAACAAGCTGATCATCAACTCCACCACGGCGGAGATGAAGAAGATGCAGGCGATTTTCCCGCTGGTCCGGGAGCACGACGCGGAGGTCATCTGCCTGACCATGGACGAGAAGGGGGTCCCTAACGACGCCGAGTCCAGGGCGGAGATGGCCATGCTGATGATGACCACGGCCATGGAGCACGAGATCATGCCGGACCGGCTGCTCCTCGATCCCCTGGTCATGCCCATCAAGGCCGCCCAGGACCAGCCGATGAAGGTCATCAAGGCCATGCAGCTGTTCCAGACGCTCAACGATCCCGCGCCGAGGACGGTGGTCGGCCTGTCCAACGTCTCCAACGGGGCGAGGGAGCGGAGCGTTCTGAACCGGACCTTCCTGGCCATGCTGATGGGCGCCGGGCTGGACGCGGCGATCGTGGACGTGCAGGACTCCGAGCTGATGGACATCATAAAGGCCGGAGAGCTGCTGAAGGCGGAGAAGCTCTACTGCGACAATTTCCTCAGGGCCTGACCGAGGACGGG
>JAKPZB010000013.1 GCA_029560215.1 Methanobacteriota archaeon
CATTATGGAAGGGTTAAAATATGGAATCTCTATTATGACGGCACCGCGCAGGTGTAATCTAGCGGTCAGGATTTTAGCCTTCCAAGCTAAACACTCGGGTTCGAATCCCGACACCTGCACTCCTTTTACTTCTTTCGGCGATCACCATTCGATGCGGCGCCTGGGCGGACCTTCCCAGGTCCGTGTTTGATGCCCGGCAGGCTTAGAGCAGTAGGTTCTCGGCGCGCAGCTCGTTCTTGATGTTGTTCACCGCGGCCTCGACGTCCTCCGGGACCTTGGCGCCGGTGCAGACCAGCTTTCCGGACCCGAAGAGCAGGATGACCACCTTGGGGTCGGTCAGACGATAGACCAGCCCGGGGAACACTTCCGACTCGTACTCCACCCGGTCCAGGCCGAGGGTTATGACCACCGAGGAGAGGTTCACCGGCTGCCCCAGGTCGGCGGAGGCGACTATGTTCTGGACCTGCACCGGGGGTACCCCGTTCACCTTGACCCCGGCCTTCCTTATGCAGGCCACCACCGTCTTCACCGCCTTGTTGACCTGCTCCAGGTTGGTAGCCCCGGTACAGACCAGCTTGCCGCTGCGGAAGAGCAAAGTGGCCGTCTTCGGCTCCTTGAGCCGGAAGATCAGCCCGGGGAAGGTCTCGGGTTCGTATTCGGCGCCGTTCAGGTTGAGGGCGAGCTCGGTGAGGTCGAGCTCGATGCCTAGGTTGGCGGAAGCTACGACGTTTTGAATGGAGTAGTTCGAAATGATAATCGCCTCTAGTTCTGTAATCAAAGAGCAATATAAGCATTAATGGACGATTATTGCGCTAATTGTCGAAGGAGGGGAGAGACCTTATGGACCGTATTTTGGGCATTCCGGAGGGATTGGGTTTGCTAGCCAGACGATCGCGTCCGATCAAAGTTTCATGGCGTCATCAGCAAAAATGAAGAAAAAGGTAAGGCGGGGAAGCGGGGCCTTAGTGCCTCCCTCACCTTGGGATGGTATTCATCGCGATAGGCTTTCTTGCCTGCAATACATGGTACGCCCTGCCGGTATTAAAGCCAGGAGGGGGAGGGGTGACCGAATGCTGAAAGCCCCGCGATGATGCTGGATAAAAAATAATCCAGCGAAAGTGCGCTCACTTGCGCTTGTGCCGGACCTTGACCGCCTCGCCGCGGCGCATCTCCACCATCTCCCGCCCGCCCATGACCGCCACGCCCACGCCGGCGATCTTGTCGCCGCGCATGATGGCCACCTCCTCCCCCGCCCGGATGGAGGGGTCGGCCTCCATGACCCCCACGGCGAACAGGCTTCCCTTGAGCTCGAAGTCGCCCATGGTCACCTTGGGGATGAGCGGGAGTATGGCCTCCGCGCCCTCCACGGTCAGGGAGATCATCCCCCGCTCGGGGTTGAGCATACCCAGCTGTTCCTTGCGGCGCATGATCTTCATGAACGGGTAGTTGCCCAGAACGTAGGCCTCCTCCAGCAGGGCCTCGCCGCCGGGTCCGAACTGGTAGCCGGCCACCGAGGACATCGCGGCCCAGCGGTCCAGCGACGGATCGACGCGGTCGTATTTGGAGCAAAGCTCCTTGAGGGTCTCCTTCAGCATGCCCAGCGATTCGTTGGAGGTGGGAGAGCCGTTGGAGGTGATCGTTCCGTCCAGCACCTCCTGGATGATCGGCCCCTCGTCGCCCAAATGAAGAATAACGTGGTCATAGCCCTGCGCGGCCATGGACAGCACCATGTCCTGGACAATCGCCTCCTCCTCGCGGTCCCAGTGCCCGGTGACCGGGATGTCGTACTGCGCCGCGGGATAGAACAGCTCCAGCTCCCTGGGCACGGTCCCCAGCGGGGAGGTGACAATCATCTCCTGAACGACCTGCGAGTTCGGAACCTCCCAGAGCACCTGGCGGAACAGCTGGTGGCTCTTGGAGGTGTAATAGGGCTTCTTGGCCGAGCAGGGGATGAGCAGCAATATCTTGCGGTGCTCCGGCCGGTGGAAACGGGATTTGACCATCTCCCGGAACCGCTTCACGTCCGGCCGGACCAGAGACTGTTTGGCATTGCAGTAGAACCGGGGACCGATCACGGAGAAATCGATCTCCTGGTGAGCGTAATGCTCGTCGTCGAAGATGCGCAGGGCGGCCACGTTCCAGGGCGTGGAATGGCAGCGCAGCTCGGCGAACTCCCTCATCCTTCCGGAGGAAATCATGGCGCGGACCAGGGCCAGCTCCCTGGACATGGCGTCCCGGTTGATTTTTTGCAGGTCGGAGCCCTCCGGCACCCAACTGGCCTTGGAGGCGTCCATGGCCCCTTCGACCAGCGAAAGCTGGCCGATGGCCGCCCGGTGGTCCACCAAAGACGTGTCGAAGAGGTCGACACCGAGATAGGCGAGGACGGCCACGTTGGAAGTGTCGGCGATGCCGGGAGCGTAGATCAGCTTGGACCTGCCCACCTTGGTGCGCAGGTCCACCATCGCCCTGACGAAGGCCCGGGCGTCGCGACGCAGCTCGAAGGCCCCGTCGAGGACGGCGATCTCCTGACCATCGACCGCAGGCGGAAGGCAGCTGTCCTTCATTCCGCCTCGTGCCTTGAGGGGCGCGAGCAGGCCGTTGCCCTTCATCTCCAGGACCGCGCGCCCGTCCATCCTCAGGACGGACGAATCGCCGTCCAGGACCATGGCCAGACCTTCCGCTCCCCCTTCCACGACGAACGCTCCGGGAGTCTCGGCCTTGGCCCCTTCCAGGGACCAGAGGCAGCGGCGGGCGGTCCCCGACCTGGCCAGCAGTTCCAACATGAACGGTTATTGGCATCCCTATTAAAAAAGAATGGTCAGAAGGGGTTTGGAAAGGAGTTTCAGAAGGTGGTGACCATGTCGTGCTCGTCGATGACCTTGCGCGCCCTTTCCCAGTCGATGACCTCCACCCCTTCCATGAGCGGAACGTCCCCCACCAGGTGCAGGAGGTCCTCCTTGACCACGTACACCTTGGCCTCGAAGTCCAGCATGTCGTTGATGGCCTCCATGTTGGAGGGCATGCGCACCGCTTCCGGTCTCTGCGCGGCCACCGCGTTCAGCGTTCCCTCGCCCACCAGCAGGGCGTTCGAGACCGGGACCAGTCCGGACGCCAGCATTCCCAGCCCGGCGCGGAGCCCGGCGAAGGCCTCCTCGAAGCCGTACGGGGGCTTCGTGACCAATATCAGCAAGCTTTCGGCCATTTGAATCACCTCGCGATGGTCACCATGCGGTCGCCCTCCGCAACGAACCGGGACAGGTCGTTGGTCAGGCTGCCGATCTTGGTGCCCTCGATCTCCTCTCCCCTGGCGACGCCCCGGGCCTTGCAGCAGGTCTCGCAGACCACGACCTCCAGCCCTTTGGGCAGCATCTCCTTCGTCTCGTTCCCCACGTTGGGGAAGCGCTTGGGGTCCTGACCCTTCTTGATCAGCGTGATCCCCTCGCCGTAGCCGAAGATGCGCACCGCGTACCCTTTGTCCAGGGCGGCCTGCGCCAGCTTCACCGCGATGTTGGAGTCCATGTTCATCATGGTGCCGGTCCTCAATTGGATAACCATTGTCTTCATGTTCTCGCCTCACACCGTGATGGTCTGCTCGTACCTCTCCATGATCAGCTCGACCGCCTGGGGATAGTCCACTATCTTGAACTCCGGGACGGCCAACGGCAGACCGCGGGCCTCCCAGTCGTCCTTCATGATGTAGATCTCCTGCACCGCCGACAGCAGCTCCTTGCCCTTTTTCGCGTTAGCGGCGAAGATGACCGCGTCCTCGAAGAGGAGCAGGGCGCTCTTGGCGCCTTTGGCTGACGCCCGCACCAGCTCCAGCCCGCCGAACTCGTGCGGCGACTTCAGCGTTATGAACAGCTTGGACTTCACAACATCACCTTCAGCCGATGAACAGCTGCATGTCGGAGTCGATAGCCATGTTCAGGAAGGCCGCGGCGCCGAGCACGGTGATGCCGTCGATGAGGTCCTCCTTCTTGATGCCCATCATCTCCATGGAGGTGCTGCAGGCGTAGATCTTCACGTTCAGCTCCTTGGCCATCTCCAGCTGCTCCTGATAGCCCTCCAATCCGATGCCCTTCATCTTCTTCACCATCATGCCGGTGAAGAAACGGAACATGCCCGGCAGCTTCGGCTT
>JAKPZB010000031.1 GCA_029560215.1 Methanobacteriota archaeon
CTCGCCGACCCTTCGCTTCACCGCGGAGAAGCCGGTCTCGGACTTCCAGCGCATATCGTACTGATGACGCCGTTTCCATTCCTCCTCGCCCAAGGCCTTCAGCTCGCGCACGGCCTTGGGCCGTGCGAAGGAGTGCCCTCGACAGTGCATGCTGGCGTTCTTCCTCAGCTTGATCGCCGGGTCGATCCCCCTGCCGCAGAGGAAGTCGAAGTTCTCGAACGTGTCATAGGCGCCGTCCGCCGTAACCCTGGCGATCCTGCCGGGGAGCAGGCCGGCGGCCTGCTCGACCAATCCGGGCAGGAACGGGGCGTCCGGCGACCCCTCGTCGCTCACCTGGATGCCGACGATCGCCCCCGATGCGACCTCCACCGCCATGTGCACCTTGATCCAGCCGCGGTGCACATGCCACTTCTCCCGCATCCACTCCCCCCGGTCGCTGACCTTGATACCGGTGGAATCGATGGCCAGCGTCCAATCCGAGCCGGTAAGGTCGGGCCGGGGCAGAGCGCTCAGGCATCGGTTGTTCCGATGCCAGAGCGTGGTGTAGTCCGGCACCTTTATCTCAAGGAAGCCGGCCAAGGCGTCCAGGATGCCCTGTAGCTGCCGGAACGGCAGCCTCAGGGCCGTCCTGAGCATGACCGCGAACCTCACCAGCGATTCAGGGAAGAGGAACGGCCGGCCTCGCTTCCCCTCGTTCATCCTTTCCAGCTCCCTGTCCCATCCGTCCACCCAGTCGTGCTGCAGGAGCAGCACTCCTTGGGTGACGTAGGCCTCGTTGACACGAGGCCAATCCCTTTTAACCTCAGTAGTGCATTTGGTCTTGTGTGGCATCCCTATCCCTAAAATATTATTGTCATTTCGACAATAAAAAGGATGCCACACCCTATCACCCTTTTTATTAGTTATTCAACACAGTTATTTGGCGACGAAAGGAATAATAGCGCACCCTCACTTCCCCCGCTCATGGATTTCTCCGCCGAATGCGCCCCCTGCCTCCTGCGCCGCATACTGTTCCAGACCAGGCTGGTCGATCCTTCCCGGGAGGAGGAGGTCATGTCCTCGTGCCTGAGCCTGGTGGCGGAGGAATGGGAGCCGGGGGTGAGATCGGCCACCCTGGCCACCAAGGTCCACCGGCTTTGCTATGACATACTGGGGGTGGACGATCCCTACGCCGCCCTGAAGGCGGAATCGAACCGGGTGGCCTTCTCCCTGCTGCCCCGGGCCGAGAAGCTGGTGGAGGGTTCCCCGGACCGCCTGAGTGCCGCCTGCCTGGTGGCCATCGCCGGCAATGTGATGGACTTCGGCATCGGCGGTTACGAGCACCCGGAGGAGCTGAGGCATCTGTTCGACGATCTGGTCTCCCAGGAACCGGAGCCCAACGACATCGAACCCATGCGGGAGATCCTGAGGGAGGCCAAGGAGGTGGTGTACCTCTTCGACAACTGCGGCGAGATAGTGCTGGACATCCCCCTGCTGAGGGAGCTGAAGGGGATGGGGCTGCGTATCGTCGGAGTGGTGAAGGGGGAGCCCATAATCTCTGACGCGACCTGGGAGGACCTTTCCACCAGCGGAGCGGACCGGTTCCTGGACGAGCGCCTGACCACCGGGGTGTTCGCGGTCGGACTGGACCTGGAACGGGCGCCGAAGGACCTACGGGAGGCCTTCCAAAGGGCCGACCTGGTCATCGCCAAGGGCATGGCCAACTTCGAGGCCCTCTCCGGAACGGAGGTCAAACCGATAGCCCACCTCCTGCGCAGCAAATGCCAGCCGGTGGCAAAGGCGATCGGGGCGAAGAGGGACCGCAACGTGATCAGGGTGTTCGAGAGAGGTGCCTGAGATGTCCCGGGTCAAGCAGGCGGTGATATTGGCCGGGGGCGAAGGGACCCGGCTGCGGCCGCTGACCACCACTAGGCCGAAACCGCTGCTGCCGGTGCTGGGCGTTCCCTGCATCGAGTACGTCATCCGCTCCCTGGCGGAGGCCGGCGTCGAACACATCTTCCTGGCCTGCGGCTATCGCTCCGCGGACATCCAGCTGGCGCTGGGGAACGGGGAGCGCTTCGGCGTGGAGATAGAGATGGCCTTTGAGAAAGAGCCCATGGGCACCGCCGGGGCGGTCAAGCTGCTGGAGCCCCGTTTAAACGATACTTTCATCGTGGGCAGCGGGGACACCCTGACCGATGCGGACCTGGGTCATCTTATAGACTTCCACATCCGGAAGGGGGCGGAGGCCACCATGGGGCTGACCGAGGTGGAGCGGCCGGAGCAGTTCGGCATCGTCGGCGTCTCCCCCGACGGCAGGATCGAGAGGTTCAAGGAGAAGCCGCGCACCGAGGAGGTGTTCTCCCGGGTGATCAACGCCGGGACCTATGTCCTGGAGCCGGAGGTGCTGCGGATGATACCTCCGGCGACCAAGTACGACTTCTCGAAGAACCTCTACATGGACATGCTGGCGAAGGGCCGGGGGTTGTACGCCGCCCCTCTCAAGGGATACTGGAAGGACATCGGGTGTCCGTCGGACCTGTACCAGGCGAACATGGACATGGCCTCCCGCCGCCCCTCTACCCAGGCGCCCTCCGGGGCTACGGCTACGGGGGGCTGCTACTTCGGGCCGGAGGTCACCGCCCGGGGAGCGGCGGTCCGCGATAGCGCCGTGGGTCGGGCCTGCGTTCTGGAGGGTACCATCGAAGGATGTCTGCTCCTGGACCGGGTGGAGGTGGGCCGGGGGGCGACGCTCCAGGGATGCGTCGTCGGCGAGGGATGCCGCGTGGGTGCCGGAGCCTCGCTGCGGGACTGCGTGCTAGGCGACAACGTCATCGTCTCCCCCGGAACGGCGCTGGCGGGAACGAACGTGGAGGCCGGGTCCTCCATCTGAGATAAATATTCGGACGGGATAGAGGGCGAACATGGCCGAGGCACCCCGCCACACCCAGGCCCTGCTGATACTGGCAGGAATGATCTGGGGGACCTCGTTCGTGGCCGGCAAGCTGGGGGTGGAGGGCACCGACCCCTATCTTTTCAGCGCCATGCGGGCCCTGGTGTCGGCCATATCGATCCTCCCGGTCTTCTATCTCTACAAGTTCGACTACTCCCTCTTCAGGAACAAGGCGGTATGGGGGATAGCCTTCCTCAACGCCCTGGGCATGCTGCTGCAGAACGTGGGCCTGACCCGCACCACGGCCAGCAACACCGTGCTGCTGGTGGACATCAACGTGGTCATCGTGGCCGTGCTGGCCGCCCTGATACTGAAGGAAAGGCTGAACCGCAGGATAGTGGCCGGCCTGGCCCTGGGCATGGCCGGGGTAGCCCTCATCGCCACCAAGGGCGACATATCCAGCCTGGGCGGGGGCAGCCTCATCGGCGACCTGCTGGTCTTCACCGCCGGAGTGGCCTGGGCCTTCTACATCGTGTTCACGACCAAGGAGCTGAAGAAGGGCTACGAGCTGGTGCACTTCACCTCGGCCATGATACTCCTGACCGGGGTGTTCGTGGTGCCCATCGGCCTGTTGATGGCCTCCGATCTCACGGTGGGGGCGGGCGGCATAACCCTGGCCCTGTACACCGGGATATTCTGCACCACCGTGGCCTTCATGCTGTACAACGTCGGCCTGAAGGCCCTGGGGGCGACCACCACCTCGATAATACTGCTGGTGGAGATGGTCTTCGGGCTGTTCTTCTCCTTCCTGCTGCTGGGGGAGAGGCCGGACCTGATCACCGCGATGGGAGGCTCGCTGATCCTGCTGGCTATCGCGGTCATCTCCTTCAAAGGATTGGAGAGGTCCCGGTTACGGCGCAGGGCCTAGGAGAAATCGAGCAGCCGCTTGGCCTCTTCCATGCGGTCCACGGTGATGGCCACCTCTTCCAGGGGGGTCATGGGGCCCAGCATGAACAATGAATTGATGTTCACGCCGCCCCGGGCCAGCTTCTTGGTGATCTTGGCCAGCTCGCCGGGCTTGTCGGCCATGGAAATCACGATGACCTCATGCTCCGCGAACTCCAGCTGCGCCCCCCTCAAGGCGCTGCGGGCGCTGCTGTCGTCGTCGGTGATTATGTGCACCCTCGGCCTACCCGCGCCGATGTCCGTGGCTATCCCGCGGATGTTGACAGCGTTGTGGGCCAGGGCCTCCGCCACCCGGGAGACCTCCCCCGGGCGGTCCTGCACGTACACATCGAACTGCTTGTAGGACATCCTTTTCAGATTGATGACGCAGGCAATTAATACTTTGGAAGAAAAGGCCGGAGTATTAGATTTATAGCTCAATCCCATACCTATGGGCATGCCCCAGGCCCTCAGGCCATTCGCCGTGACGGTGAATTGGAACCGAGCGAAAGACACCTTGGAGTGCGTCGATTCGCTCCTGCAGGGCAATCCCGGGACCGAGGTGGTGGTGGTCGACAACGGTTCCACCGACGGGTCG
>JAKPZB010000041.1 GCA_029560215.1 Methanobacteriota archaeon
TTCACGGGCCTCCGGCTCCGCAGGAATGGTGGAGCCGGGGGAGATCGTAGAGGCGGGCGTGGATTACGCCATGTCTCATGACGGCACATCGGTTTTAGCTATCAGGGCTTTCCAGGATATGGCCTCGGAGAAGGTCTGGGACCCGGAGCGGATTGTCGTTCCCTTCGACCATATCGTTCCCGCCAACAACGAGACTGCGGCGGAGCTGCAGAAGGATGTGCGGACCTGGGTTAGAGAGCAGAATATAGCCAACTTTTTTGATTCCGGGTGCGGTGTCTGCCATCAGGTCTTTCCAGAGCAGGGCTTTGCCCTGCCTGGCCTGCTCCTGGTAGGCGCGGACTCGCACTCCTGCACCTACGGCGCTTTCGGAGCATTCGGCACCGGCGTCGGGGCTACGGATATGGCCGAGATTTATTCCCGGGGGCGGCTGTGGTTCAAGGTGCCGGAGACCTTAGCGGTGCGTCTCTCCGGCAGGAGCAGGCCCAATGTATCGGCCAAGGATATCGCCCTCATGGTCATAGGCCAGCTGGGGGCGGACGGGGCGACATACAAGACCGTCGAGTACATCGGGTCGGCGGCAGAGGCGCTCTCCATATCCGGGAGGATGACGCTGTGTAACCTCGGCGTGGAGATGGGGGCCAAGGCGGCCATAGTCCCGCCGGATGAGAAGACGGAGCAGTACTTGGCTGGCCGGGCCAGGCAGGCCTATCAGCCGGTTTATTCCGATCCCGGCTCATACGACCGGATTGTAGAGTATGACATCAGCGATCTGGAGCCCCAGGTGGCGGCTCCCTTCCGGGTGGACAATGTCCGGCCCGCTTCTGAGTTAGCCGGTCTGCCCGTCGATCAGGTCTTCATCGGCACCTGCACCAACGGGCGGCTGGAGGACCTGGAGGCGGCAGCAAGGATACTGAAGGGACGGCAGGTCAAGGCCCGGACCCTGGTCATACCTGCTTCACGCGAGGTCCTGCTGGAGGCCCTGCAGAAGGACATAATCCAGATC
>JAKPZB010000038.1 GCA_029560215.1 Methanobacteriota archaeon
GATCCGCTTGTCCCTGATGGACATCGGCACGCCATAGATATCGGCGAAGTAACGGAGGTTCTGCCTGGCGGTGATACGATAATATAGGCCGCGCTCCCCGCCCAGGATCAGCCCAATGTGCTTGCGCACCTCCATCGATTCCTTCACCACGTCGTGGCCGAGGATCTTCACGCTGCCCGAGGTGGGCAGGAGCAGGGTGGTCAGCACCTTGATGGTGGTGGTCTTGCCGGCGCCGTTCGGTCCTAGGAGGCCGAAGAGCTCCCCGCGGCGGACCTGGAAGTCTATGTTGTTGACCGCCACGGTCTCCTTCTTCTTCTGATGAAGGATGCCGGTGGTGCTGTGGTACTTCCTTACCAGCCCCTTCACGTCGATGACGACCTCATCACCATCTACCATGTGACTTCCCCTTCTTCCGCATTCCCTGTTCAGTAATAACCTTTACCGTGAGCAACTGAAAGTGGTCTTGCTCCAGGCTCGGGGAGAGCCCCGCGGGAACGGAAGCTCGTTTCGAAAGGCTCTTAAGGCCGCAGGGGCAAAATCCATCTGGTGTTTAAATGACATCCAAGAAGAGGTCCGCCCCGCATGCCGATAGGCCATGCCGGATGGCGGTGACGTCCAAGGGCGAAGGGCTGGACGGGGAGATCGCCCCCATGGCCAGAAGCAACTTCTTCATCATCTTCGAGGGAAACCCGGAGAACCGCATGGTCATGGAGAACCTGGTGAGGAAGGGAGGCAGCGAATCGGCCGTCAGGAGCGCCGCCGAGCTGGCCAAGCAGAAGGTCGACATCGTCATAACCGGGACCATCGGACCGCGGGCGTTCAAGCAGCTGGAGTCGGCAGGCGTGAAGGTCCACGCCGGGTGCGATGGCAAGGTCTCGGACATCCTGGAGAAGTGCCTCAAAGGCAAGCTCCCGGTCTGCAAGAAGGCCACCTACGGCGGATACCTGGGAACCTGAATCAACGCAGGGGAGCGCCGCAGAAGCGGCACTGGAGGTCGCCCTCAGCGTTCATGCCGCCGCAGTAATCGCAGAGCAATCTTTCCTTCTCCTCCTTCTCCCTTTCCTCCTGCCGGACCCTGGTCTTCCTCCAGATGTTCCAGGCTACCAGCATCATAACCACCGCCACGGCGATCACCGCCAGGGAGGGAATGAGGAAACCGCCGACGCCCAGGCCAGCGATCAGCAGGAAGAACAGTCCCATGAACAGGAGCATGCCGCCGACCGACGCCAGAACGATGGCCGACAATGGAACCTGTGGCTTGGAGCTCGGCGGTTCGGTCTCCTCCGCCCTATAAGGCTTCGGCACCTCCTTTTCATCTCTCCTTCCCCCGTACATCCGCCCTAGCACCTTCGGCCAACATGGTCTCCCGACGATTTATTCGTTGCTAGGAAGCCGATTTAAATCCGCGCGGCGACATCCATCACGCTTGTGAACCGGTAAGTTCGTTGAATGGAACAGATACCATGATGTCCAAGATGTCCATAGACCTGCAGGTCCTGAAGGCCGATCAACTGGACCGCGAGATCCTCCGGGCGGCCATCATCGCCGAGCTGGACGCCGTGAGCCTCTACGAGCAGCTGGCCGCCATGACCGGCGACCACAAGATCCGCCGCATCCTTCTGGACGTGGCCAAGGAGGAGAAGACCCACGTCGGGGAGTTCCAAGCCTTGCTGGTCTTGATCGATCCGGAACAGAGCGAGGAGCTGGAAGAGGGGCGAAAAGAGGTAGAGGAAGAACTGGACTGAGGTGCCAGCTCCAAGGGGAAAGCGTTTCCGACTCACTTGTAGCCGAACTTGTTGCGGAACATGCTGAGGGAGTCGGCGACGATCTCGGTGGCCCTGGCCCGTCCCTGCCAGCCGATGACGTTGGTCCCCTTCTTCTCTTCCAGCCTCTTGTAGGTCTTGAAGAACTCGGAGATCTCGTCCAGAAGGTGCTGGGGGATATCTTCCAGCTCCAGGTATTCGTTGTTGCGGGGATCGCCGCAGGCCACGGTCAAGATCTTGTCGTCCTGCCCCTTCTCGTCGCTCATCTCCAGGACCCCGATCGGCCTGGCCTCCACCACGCATCCGGGGAAGGTCGGCTCGCTGATCAGCACCATGGCGTCCAACGGGTCCCCGTCCTCGTAGAAGGTGCGCGGGATGAGCCCGTAGGCCAAGGGGAACACGACGCTGGAATGCAACACGCGGTCCAGCAGCATACAGTCGAACTCCTTGGACACCTCTTACTTGTTCTTGCTGTCCTTGGGGGTCTCGATGATGACGTTGATGATCTCAGGGGGATTTCGTCCGGAAGGAAGGTTCTTCCATAGTGACATCTTGTTTCCTCTCGGCCGCTTCGATTGCCTTTTGTTACTTATCTTTTTTCCCTTGACACCGCAGCTGATTTTTCCGCCTCCGTGCCATGGGCGAAGAAAGGCGCGAGGCGTTTCCCCAAGCTCATCTGGTGGTCTGCTCAGAATTTAATATATGACCTAAGGCATACAGTATCCCGATGGGAGAGGACTTCATACAGACGGTGCTGTTCCAGCTTTTCGTAATCATCGTGCTGGTCGAAGTGGCCAGGATGATCTGCAACAAGGCCAAGATCCCCACCGTCATCGGCGAGATACTTGTCGGAATAATCATAGCCAACACCTTCCTGTACAACTTCATCAACCTGGGCTCCGACCGGGAGGTCTTCGAGGTCCTCAAGGAGCTGGGTGTGATATTCCTGCTCTTCATGGTAGGCCTGGAGACCCCGTTCAGCGCCATACGCAAGGTGGGCAAGACCGCCATGTTCGTGGCGGTGTTCGGAGTGATCCTTCCATTCATCGTCGGCTACGCCTTCATGATATTCACTCTGGGCCCCGAAAAGCAGCTGGAAGCCCTGTTCGTCGGCGCGGCCATGGTGGCCACCAGCGTCGGGATAACCGCCCGCGTCATAAAGGACATGAACCTGATGCAGGCGGTCGAATCCAGGGTCATCGTCGGAGCCGCGGTCATCGACGATGTCCTGGGGATGATCATACTGGCCCTGGTGGTCGGTATCGCCAGCGGGGGCAGCCTGGACATAATCCAGGTGGCCGCGGTATCCGTTCAGGCCGTGCTTTTCGTGCTGGCCATCATATTCATCGGTTCCCTGCTCCTCCCGAAGATGGTGAAGCAGAGGGACGAGAAGAAGGCGAAGGAAGTATGCACCGCGGAGCGGAAGAGCAAGGGCATCGGCCCGCTTCCGTTGGCGCTCATCGTGTGCTTCGCCCTCTCCTCCATATCCGCCTTCCTGGACCTGGCCGCGATAATCGGGGCGTTCCTCGCGGGAATGGCCTTCGGCGAGTTCAAGGACAAGTGGCCTTGCGAGGAGAAGATCGAGCCCATCGCCGAATTCCTAACCCCGTTCTTCTTCGTCTTCGTGGGCATAGAGGTGTCCCTGGCCGCCTTCGGGGAGTACGACGTGCTCATCCTGGCGGCCATCATCACCGTGCTGGCCATAATAACCAAGTTCGTGGGCTGCGGCCTGGGGGCGAAGAGCCTCGGAGGAAAGTCCGCGGCCATCATCGGCGTGGGCATGATACCTCGGGGAGAGGTAGGTCTGATCGTGGCCAGCATCGGGCTTAAAATGGAGGACCCGGTCACCGGCCTGGGTATCATCGAACCGGGACTCTACAACGCCATAGTGTTCATGTCGCTGTTCACCACGCTGCTGGCCCCTCCACTGCTCACCTACACCTTCCGCCGGAAGCTGGGCAAGAAGTGCGAGCTGGTGCCGCCCGACTCGGAGTAAAGGACCGAGAAACCCCCTCCCTTAGATTTTTACGTGGGATAGAGGGCGCTGGCCACCACCACGATGGCGATGGTTATCACGCACATGGCGATGACCAGATACGGGCTCAGCTTCAGGGCCTTCTCGTCCTCGTTGTCAAAATACCTGATGAGGCCCGCCGCGGACTGGAATCCCCCGGTCTTGCTGTCCTTCGCCATGTCGATCGGACCTGCTACCTCCAAAAGGATATAAAAGAATTACGCACCCGCGTTCGCGTCCGCTCTTGGCGTCCAAACGCGATAAACCTTATAACGGGCAGGGGACTTCACGGCTTGATAGCATGCATTGGGCAGACGTGATAGCTAACACCCTTGTCGAAAGGGGCGGTAAGCATCTGATATCCACCGGCATCACCCCCTCCGGCTACATCCACGTGGGAAGTCTCAGGGAGTCCATCACCGCCAACGCGGTGTACAAGGCGCTCAAGGACAAGAAGGCCGATGTGGACTTCATCTATCTGGTCGATTCCTACGATCCGCTGCGCAAGCGTTACCCCTTCCTTCCGGAAAGCTTCGAGAAGGAGATCGGGAAGCCGATCTGCTACATCCCCTGCCCGGACGGCTGCCACAACACTTATGCGGAGCATTTCATCACTCCCTTCCTGGACGCCATCGGAGAACTGGGCATCAAGCCCCGCATCATCTGGACCCACAAGCTCTACGAAGAGGGCAAGTTCACCGAGATAGTCGATCTGGTCCTCAGGGAGAGGGCCAAGGTCTCCAGCATCCTCGGCGAGGTCACCGGCCGCAAGATGCCCGAGGACTTCTGGCCTTTCAGCGCGGAATGCCCCAAGTGCGGGATGTTCAGCGACAAGATCATCGGTTATGAATTCCCGTACGTTCACTTCAAGTGCCACTGCGGATACGAAGGCGACGCTGACATCCGAAAAGGTCAGGGCAAGATGCCCTGGCGCGTGGAATGGCCGGCCAAGTGGAAGTTGTTCGGTGTCACCTGCGAGCCGTTCGGCAAGGACCACGCCGCCGCCGGCGGTTCCTACGACAGTGGCGTTCGCCTCTGCCGGGAGATATACGGGGTCGAGCCGCCGCACCCGGTGCCCTACGAGTTCATCCAGTTCAAGGGAAAAGGCCAGATGCACAAGTCCACCGGCAACGTGGTCACCGGGACCGATGCGCTATCGATCACTCCAGCTCCCGTGCTGGCCTTCAGCGTGCTCCGCTACAACCCGGAGCGCCATATCGACTACGACCCGGGAATGGGCATACTGGACATCGTCGACGAGTTCGACAAGGTAGAAGCGCTCTACTTCAACGGCGGGGCGGACGAGAAGGAGATAGACCTGCTGCGGGCTTACGAGATAGCGCAGCCCTCCGCCGTGCGCTCAAAGCTCCCTCTCCAGGTGCCCTACCGGCATCTGGTCAGCGTGGCGCAGATATCCGATTCCTTCGAGGGCGTGGTCAAGGTCCTCAAGCGCTCCATGGACATCCCGGAGATATCCGAGGAGGACATGGAGGTGCTGAAGCAGAGGCTGGACTGCGTACGCCACTGGCTGAACGCCTTCGCCTCCGAGGAGGTGCTGTTCACCGTCAGCCAGGAAAGGCCGGACGTGGAGATCACCGAGGAGGAGCGGGCGTACATCGCGGTGCTCAGGGAGCGGTTGGCGGTAACGGAATGGACCGGGGACAGGATACACGACGCCATATACAACACCGCCAAGGAGCGGGGCCTGCAGCCCAAGGTGTGCTTCCAGGCGCTATACCGACTTTTCATAAACCGGCGCTCCGGGCCGCGGCTGGGCTTCTTCCTGTCCACCCTGGACCGGGACTTCGTGCTGAAGAGGCTGTCCGAGGCCTGATCTCCCGATCACTTCTTCTTCAGAGTGAAGAGGATCACGGCCAGTCCCAACCAGACCAAGAAGCCGATCACCAGGAATGGCGCGTTGCCCGGGTAGGCGTAGTTAATGGCCCATATCAACCCGAAGGCTATGAGCAGCGTGCCCCAGAACATCAGGTAGTTGCTGTCATTGCTCCGCCTCCGGTCGAAGGCCCCGGAGCGCTGCCTCATTCCGACAAAGGTAGCGAAAATGCCTCCCAGGAGCAGCATGGAGGGGATGAACAGGGTCCAATCGTCGGTGATCCAGGCGATCAGGATGGCCGCCGCGGTGGCGATTATCAGGTAGGACACAGTCAAACTGGTCAGGGTGACCGAGACGCGATCGTTCATTTCACTTCAAGTGAAAAAGGAATGCTGGTATTATCAAACTTGCCCTCGCTCACTCGCGCAGCTTCTTCTCCGTGCCGTTCCGGCAGTAGAACGAGTACTTCAGCCCCAGTTCCTCCGTCACACCGCATACCGGGCAATCGCAGGTCTTGGCCGGCATGTCGCAGCCCTCGCTCTTGCCCAGATAGCAGTACAGCAGCTCCCGGTATCTGGCGTTGCATTCGGTGTAGGTGGCGCAGCCGGGGCAGCGGCAAACGCCCTTCATCCGGTCGATCCAATGTTCCAGTTCCTCCGGCCGCAGGCCGTCCAGCCGTCCTATCTCCGACTCGAAGCGGTCCATGGTATCACGTGGAATATTACGGGCCGAGGGGCATTTAACCGTTGGGAGATGTCTAACGCAGCACTCCCATGTTGGTCAGCTTCTCCGGCAGGTACTTGTCGGTGACGAAGTCCAGGCCGTATTTGGCGAGCGCCTGCTGTTCGGCTTTCTTGTTAAGCTTGAGCATGGTCTCGATCTCCCCGCGCCAGTACTCGTCGGCGAAGCGGGGGTCCTTGAGCTCGGCGTTCAGCGCCCTGACGTCCATGTCCGTGAGCTTGTCGGTCGGCAGCTTGTAGTTGGTGATGTCCGAGGCGGTTATTCCGACGAACTCGGCGGTCGGAGTGGCCAGATATTCCGATATGTGTGCGGTCTTGATGGCCCCGTACGCCACCGAGGCGAATATGCGGAAGGACCAGGGATCGCCGTCGGTGAACACCACCACCGGCAGCTTCAGCTCCTCGTTTAGGCGCTTGATGATGCGGCGCGTAGCTCGGGCCGGCTGCCCCTTCAGGTGCACCAGGATGGCGTTGAAGTCCTCGTCGAAGCCGTTCTCCACCAGCCTGTCGAACATACCGCCCGTTTCGATCGCTATGACGAACTTGGCGTTGGTGCTCAGCAGCTGGACCTTCTCCTTCTCCACGTTGTTCGGGATGCCGTAGCCGGAATCGCCCACATCGTCGCGGCAGTTGATCCTTTTCAGCCGGCCCTTGCGGTCCATCTCCGTGATGTCGATGTCGCCGATGATGCTGGCCCCGTTCTCCTCCGCCCTCAGCTTGAGGTCCTCGCGCATGCAGGAGGTGACGATCTCCAGGTCCTCGGCCAGGAGGTTGCTCTCGTCCTGGGAGGAGAACTTGGCCTTCTCCCAGCCCTCGGAGATGTAGTACATCTCCCTGAGGGTGGAGGACTTGCTGGTGGCGATCATGTCCTCGATGAACTCCAGGACGTACATGGTGCGCAGGAGCATCAGGGCCCCGTTGACCTTCTTGGCCGAACGGGCGCCAGTGGCCTTTCCGTACTTGAACACCCCGTGCTTCGGGTCGAAGCGGATGTTGCCCTTGGTCCTCAAGGGCAAGGTCATCTTGGGGATGCGTCCGGAATCGATCTGGTCATAGATGGATTGCGCTATGTCCGTGAGGGAGCGCACCGCCTTGTTCTCGTCATCAGTCATCGTTCAGCGCCTCCTTGGACTCGTCGTAATCGACCTCTTCCTCCTCTTCCTCGACCACCGGCGCTTCCACGCTCTCGGTGATCTGCAGCCCCTTTACGTCCCAATCCCCTGGCAACGGTTCCGCCCCGATTATGAACACCGGGTTGATGCCCGAGGCGTAGATCTCGTTCTCATCGTAATCGTCCTTGTTCAGGCCGGTCAGGGAGAAGTTGACGTCCAGGCGTTCCGTGGAGCTGATCTTCGGCAGCTCCCAGGAGACCTTGCCGTCCTCCCGCACCTCGGTCGGGAAGAACTGCAGTCCCTTGTAATCGAACGATCCCGGCGGCAGGACCATGTGCAGATTGAACTTCTGGGATTGCGGGGTGTAATTGTAAATGGACACCCGCACCCGATGATGCCCCTTTTCGAAGGTCACCGCGTCATCGATCCAGACCACGTTCATGATCTTGGTGATGCTCCCGCTGAGCTTGGGGACGGGTTTCCCGACGATCTTGGCGCTCTTCTGGGCGATGAGCGGGAGTATCTCCTGCACGATCTCGAACTTGACCCGGGTCTTGCTCTTGGTTTCTCTTTTATTAAGATGCGTCTTCAACGAGCGACCGCATATCTTCAGGGCCAGCTCGATCTCCGCCTGCAGCTCCGGAAGGGTGGCGATGGCCTCCTTGGCCTCGGAGGTGAAGGGCACCTTGGTCGACGCCACATGCACCAGTATGATGGCCGGGCCGAACGGTATCCCGGAACCGCCCCGCTGCTCCAGCCCGTAACGCCGCCAGTCGGTGTTCTCTATGGATTTCGTGACCACGCAGGCCCCCTGCTGGTACAGCAGCGGCACGCGATTGGCGAAACGCAGTATCTGGACCTGGGAGTCCTTCGGCAGATCGCCGCCGTAGACGATGCCGACCTCGATGAGGAACGGGTTCCCGGAATGCACCTTGGGGTCCCTGGTCACCGGCGGGGCGTAGAACTCCGGCCTTACTTCGTCCAGCACGTTGCGCAGCCCCTTCTTGATCAGGTTGGCCCCGATCGGGGAAAGGCAGTCCGTGGGCGGGGCCATGATCTTCACCGCCGCGATGGCCGCCAGCAGTCGCTTCTGCTCCTCCAGGTTGAGCTTGGCCGGGTTGACCTCCATGCTCAGGCCGGCCTTGTCGCAGATCTCCTTGGCCAGGCGGTCGCTTATGCGCGAAAAGTCCAATTGCAGGAACTTGCCCAGGGTCTTGTTCTTGGTGTCCTTGGACATATTCATCAACGTGCCAAGCTCCAGTCCGGACGGGTGGGGCTTGATCTCCTTGGTGGCCGGAGGCATCTTGTCGGTGGCCCTTTCGAAAGTGGTCCTCTTTCCGTCGGGGTCCACGAAGGTTATCCGGGAATGCGGGTTCACGATGGCGGTCTGCTTCAGGTACTCCATCACCGACTGCTTTCCTCCTGTGTAGCGGCCGTTCATGTGATAGGTGATCTTGGTCCCGTGCTCCTTGCCGTCCCAGATGAAGGGATCCTCCTTCAGCACGTCGGGCATGTTCTTCTTGGTGTTGACCATGATCTCCATGCGCCAGGCCACGTCCTCGGTGCCGGTTTTCGACACCACCACCGCCGGCTTTCCGGTGGTGATCTGTCCGTACATGACCGTGGCCGATATGCCGATCCCCTGCTGGCCGCGGGACTGGCGCACCGCGTGGAAGCGGGAACCGTAGAGCAATCGTCCGAAAACGTTGGGGATGGCCTTCTTGATTATGCCGGGGCCGTTGTCCTCCACGGTGACCCGGAACTCGTCCTTGTCCACCTTCTCCACCATGACGGTTATCTCGGGAAGTATGCCCGCCTCCTCGCAGGCGTCCAAGGAGTTGTCCACCGCCTCCTTGATCCCCATGATGAGCGATTTGATCTGGGAGTCGAAGCCCAATATGTGCCGGTTGCGTTCGAAGAACTCGGAGACCGAGATCTCCTTCTGCTTTTTCGCCAGTTCGTCAGCTATCGAAGCCATTGGACCATCCCTCCCTAGAAAAGACCGATTGCATCCCGGGGTGCATATCCCCGGGAGCGGTAAAAAGGTTTTGTGCCCTCAGAGTTTCTTGCCACAGTTCCAGCACTTGGTGTCGGACTTCAGCAGCTTGGCGGAGCATTGCGGGCATTTGAGTTCGTCGTCCTCGAACGAGGCGCCGCAGGAGGGGCACTTGTCCGCCTCGGCGGGAACCTCCGCGCCGCAGTCGGAGCAGACGAACTTCTCGTCCTTGGCGTCCTTGACCTTCTTGTCCTTGGTCTGGGCGCGCTTCTGCTCCATCTCGAAGATCTTCTTCTTGGAGCGGTCCATCCACCAGGTCAGCAGTATCAGGATGTAGAACAGCACGGCCATGCTGTAGAAGGAGTACACCGTCCTGGACATCAGGGAGTTGCTGAGGACCTTGTTCAGGTCGGCGTTGACCGGCCCGAAGCTCTGCGGGGTCTCGGTCCAAGCGGTCCCGTTGAGCGTTCCGTAATGGAAGTAGTAGACGCCCTCTTTCAGAGTACTGTCGCTGTATGTGTAGACAGCGCCAAGCGAGGTGTTATTCGACAGCTCGGGAGAGAAAGTCATCGTATAATTGGGATTGTCCGCCGGCTCGCCCCAATTGTTATAAAGGAGCAGATACACGTTGGACGAGTTGTTGCCGGAGGTCAGCACCACGCTGAACTGGAGCGCGTCGCCAGGCACCACGTGGGACGGCGACACGGTCCCTCCGACCAGCAGGTTGTTCTCAGAGCTCACGTCCTGGACCTCATAGTTGGCGACGGTGCTGTACAGCGCACTTCCCAGTGACAGTCCTATCACCAGGAAAAGCACCAGGCCAAAGACCGCCAACCGCTTGCGGTCCTTCAACCCGAAGTAGGTTGGAATATAATAGGCGAGCAGCGCCACCAGTATCGGGAGCAGGCAGACCACCTGGGCCAGCCAGAGCTGGACCGCCAGGGTAAGGGAGACGGTGACCAGGAGGGCCAGTCCCATGCCCACCCAGATGGACATCTTGGATTGCCGCACCCCCTTCATCATCTTGTTGATATCGTCGATGAATGACATCGGCCGGCCATAATTATAGTATCTTTAAACCCTTTCGTTAGGACCATGGCGGGAATGAGACCAGGCGAGGGCGGGTTGGCCGTTCTGGCCATGGGCGGCAACGCCATCCTCAAGGCCGGCCAGGAGGCCAGGGACGATGTGCAGATCGGGAACCTGCAGGAGGCGTTCCGGATGACCCTCCCTCTGCTGGACCGTTACCCTAGGATGATCATCACCCACGGCAACGGCCCCCAGGTGGGCAACATCCTGCTGAGGAACGAACTATGCCAAGCGGACGTCCCGCCCATGCCCCTGGACGTCTGCGTGGCGGAATCGCAGGGGCAGATCGCTTACCTGGCGTTGCAAGCCTGGGACCGGGCCTGCCGTGCCGCGGGCAGGGAGGTCCCCATGGTCCCGATCATCACCCGGACCGTGGTGTCGGCGGACGATCCGGCCTTCCGGGAGCCGGCGAAACCGATCGGACCCTATTACACGAAGGAGAGGGCCGCGGCGCTGATCCGGGATAAGGGCTGGGTGTTCCAGGAAGACCTCAGGAGGGGCGGCATGAGAAGGGTGGTCCCGTCCCCGGACGTGGTCAAGGTGGCCAAGGAGGAGCACCTGAGGGCGTTGGCGGAATCCCTCGTCCCGCCCTTCGCCGTGCTCTGCGGCGGCGGGGGCGGCGTCCCGGTGGTCCAGGGCGGGGCCGGATTTACGGGAGTGGAAGCGGTGGTGGACAAGGACCTCGCCTCGGCCAGATTGGCCAAGGTGTTGCATGCCGATATTTTAATAATGGTGACCGATGTTGAGGCGGTCTATCTGGATTTCACGAGCGACCGGCCGCGACCTCTCCGGAAGGTGACAGCCGAAGAACTGAGCCGCCACGCCGCCGAGGGCCAGTTCCCCCCGGGGTCCATGGGGCCCAAGGTCGAGGCGGCGACCCGGTTCGTGAAGGCCACCGGCCGGAAGGCGGTGATAACCTCGGCCGACCGGTTGATGGATGCCCTGGAAGGAAAGGCGGGCACCACAGTGGAGTGAGGACAAGCGAAGATGGCCTCGACGATCGAAGAGCAGATAAAGGCGATCCAGGAAGAGATCGACAAGACCCAGAAGAACAAGGCCACCGAATACCACATCGGAAAGCTGAAGGCCAAGATGGCCAAGCTGCGGGAGGACGTGGAAAAGCGGAGGTCGTCCAGCGGAGGCCCTGCCAAAGGATACTCTGTCAAAAAGAGCGGGAACGCCACGGTGGCGTTGGTCGGTTTCCCGAGCGTAGGCAAGTCCACCCTCCTGAACACTTTGACAGGGGCCAGGAGCGAGGTGGGGGCGTACGACTTCACCACCTTGGACGTCGTGCCTGGCGCGTACGAGTACATGGGCGCCAAGATACAGGTCCTGGACATGCCCGGGCTGATCCGCGACGCGTCGAAGGGCAAGGGCCGCGGCAGGGAGGTCATCTCCGTCGTCCGCGCCTCGGATCTTATACTCTTCGTCCTGGACTTCTACGACACCAACCTACAGGTTCTGGTCCGAGAGCTGGAGAACGCTGGCATGCGCATCAACACCCATCCCCCGGACGTGGTGATATCCAGGAGGGACATCGGCGGCATAGACATCAAGACCACGGTCAAGCTAACCAAGCTGGATCTGGACCTGGCGAAAGCGATGATTAGCGAGTTCGGGCTGGTGAACGCCGACGTGGTCATCCGCGAGGACATCGACCAGGACCAGCTGGTGGACGTACTGGCCGGCAATCGCATCTACCTTAACGCAGTGCTGGCCATCAACAAGATCGATATCTCGGACGCGGAATACCTCAAGGAGGTCCGCAAGAAGTTCAAGCACTGGGACCCGGTGTTCATCTCTGCCGTGAAGAACATAGGCATCGATGACCTCAAGGCCAGGATCTTCGAGAGGCTCGAGCTCATCCGCGTATACATGAAGAAGCAGGGCGAGGAGGCGGACCTTGACGTCCCGCTGATCACCAAGCACGGGGCGACCGTGGGGGACGTCTGCGACTCCATGCACCGCGTTTTCCGGCAGAACTTCCGCTACGCCCTGGTATGGGGCAAGAGCGCCAGGTTCCCAGGCCAGATGGTCGGCCTGGAGCACCGGCTGGCGGACGGGGACGTGCTCTCGGTCATCATTCGCCGCACCGGCGAGTGAAGGGAGAACGATTATACCCGTCCGGGGGAATTCCCCGGCGATGTCAAAGAAAGGAATGTCCACCCGCTCCGTTCACGACGGAGACAAGTCCCTGCGTTACGAGGGCGCGATCAACACCCCGATATTCCAGAGCTCCACCTTCGCCTTTCCCACGGACGAGCCGCGAACCTGGAACGGGGAGGTCCCCGACGGTACCTACATCTATTCCCGAGACAGCAACCCCACGGTGAGGGCTGTGGAGGACAAGCTGGCCTCTTTGGAGGGGGCAGAGTCCTCGTTGGGGTTCTCATCGGGAATGGCGGCGATAACCTCGGCGCTACTGTCTTTCCTGCAGAAGGGCGATAAGATGGTGGCAATGCAGGACCTGTATGGAGGGACGTACAGCTTCTTGAAGAACGAGATGCCCCGCCTGGGCGTTGAGGTGAAATTCGTCCCCACCACCGACCCGGCTGAGCTGTGCGGGGCGATCGACGCTCGAACCAAAGTGTTGTATCTGGAGAGCCCGACAAATCCTCTGCTCAAGCTCATCGATATCCGGGAAGCTTGCCGCCTGGCGCATGAAAAGGGTTGCCTGGTCATGATCGACAACACCTTCGCCTCCCCCATACTCCAGAGACCACTGGAACTGGGTGCGGACATCGTCCTGCATAGCGCCACCAAGTACCTCAACGGCCACTCGGACGTCATCGCCGGTTTCGTGGCCGGCTCCGCCAAGCACATGGAACAGGTGCACCTGCGGCGGAAGCTGTACGGCGGAGTGCTCGACCCGCTCCCGGCGTACCTGCTGGGACGGGGCATGAGGACCCTGGACCTGAGAATGCGGAGGCACGATTCCAACGCCCTGGCCGTGGCCCAGTTCCTGGAGTCCCATCCCAAGGTGTCCAAGTGCATCTACCCCGGATTGAGGTCTCATCCCGATCACGAGCTGGCCAAGCGCCAGATGGACGGCTTCGGGGGCATGGTGACCTTCGAGGTGAAGGGCGGCCGGCCGGCGGCGGAAAGGGCGCTCAAGCGCTTCGAGATCATCGCCAAGGCGGCCAGCCTGGGGGGCGTGGAGTCGTTAGCAAGCATGCCGGTGAACACCTCCCACACCTCGTACAGCTTCGAGGAACGGCAGAAGCTGGGCATCGGGGAGGGCATGATCCGCCTGTCGGTGGGCATCGAGGACCCCGAGGACCTCTGCCGGGACCTGGACCAGGCGCTCAACTAGTCGAGTATGGCCTGCACGAATATCTCCGAGGACAGACCCCACTCCCGCACCAGGTCCTCGGCGGCGTCCAGACAATCGTAGGGCACCAGCAGCATGACCACATCGCCCCGGTAGGCGTAGCTCATGACCCGGGAGAACATTCTGTCGTCCTGGTCCAGCGATTCGCAGAGCCAGATCTCTCCCACCAGCCGGCGGCTGTCCTTGCGGGTGGCCACGATGTCCGGGATGTGCTCCCCGAACCCCCGGGGTCTTGCAGGAAAAGATTCCAGGTTCACCTGCAGGTCGGAAAAGCCCTTGCGGTCCAGGTCATCCGCCCAGGCCTGAAGCAGGCGTTCCTTGCGTATCCGGCACTCCTCGTCCAACATGGCGCACTGGCTATGGCCTAGAGCGTTCTTCAGGTTTACGCTGGGGCCTTCCTCGCAATATTTATTATCGACCGTTCCTTCTCACGCCACATGATCCAAAGGCCCCGGGGGACCAGGGATTTCGGCCCGGAGGAGATGGAAGTCCGCCGACACTTCGAGGACATGATGCGCCAGGAGTCCGTGCTGCACGGTTTCAGGGAGATCTCCACGCCCATCTTCGAGCACACCGAACTGTTCACCCTCAAGTCCGGTCCCGGGGTGGTCGAGGAGATATACGCCTTCCAGGACAAGGGAGGACGGGAGATATGCCTCCGGCCCGAGCTGACCGCATCCGTGATGCGCTTCTTCGTCAGCGATCTGGCGACCCTTCCGCGCCCATTGAAGATGTTCTACTTCGGGCAGTGCTTCCGCTACGAGAGGCCGCAGGCCGGCCGCTACCGGGAGTTCTTCCAGTTCGGGGCGGAGATCGTCGGGAACCCGACGCCGGAAACGGACGCCGAGGCCATCGGGCTGGCGGCGGCCATCCTGGAGCGGACGGGCCTCAAGGATTACCGCATCCGGGTCGGGCACATCGGGATATTGAGAGAGATGCTGGCCAATGCCGGGGTCACCGGCGATAAAGCGTTACCGATACTGCAGAAGCTGGACAAGAAGATCTACCCCGAGGCGGAGGAGCTGATGGCCCAGGCGGGCATCGAGACCAAGGTCGCCCAGGACATCATCGGGACCACCAAGGTGACCGGGCCCATATCGGTCCTGGACTCACGGGAAGGTCCGGCGAGCGATTACATCCGCCAGGTGTGCGACATACTGCTGGCCATGGGGTTCGGCAACGTCAGCGTGGACCTGGGCGTGGTAAGAGGACTGGCCTACTACACCGGCATGGTCTTCGAGGTGGACGCCCCCAAGCTCGGGGCGGAGAAGCAGATCTGCGGCGGCGGTTCCTATTCGCTGTCGGAGCTGTTCGGAGGCGAGAAGGTCTTCTCCACCGGCTTCGCCATAGGCTTCGACAGAACCCTATTGGCGTTGCAGACCGAGGGAGTGCCGTTCGTCAAGAGGAGCATCACCGCCTTCGTGGTACCGGTGGGGGACAGCGTCCGGACCAAGGCCTTCGAGATCGCCTCCACGCTGCGCCGCTCCGGCATATCCGCCGACGTGGACCTGATGAGGAGAGGGGTCGGCAAGAGCCTGAAGTATGCGGCGACCGTGCCGAGCAGGTACGCCGTGATCGTCGGGGAAAAGGAACTGGAGAGCAATTCAGTGACCTTGCGGGACATGAGCAGCGGCGAGCAGACCCTGGTCAAGATGAACGATCTGGTCGAAAAGCTCAAAGTTTGAGGGGCTGCAGGGCCGGAAGATATGGGGGATCACAAGGGAGATTGAATATAGGAGGAAAATCGCCTCCGGCCCCTGACGCCTCAAACGGTGCATTTAGCATCGTATATATAATGATTTGCTTGCTGCAATGAGACTATATAGATAGTTCATCGTCTGAGCTGCCTCGCCAGGCTGTGCTGGTCCAAGGTCCAGTTGACCAATGCATCGGCTTTAATTATTACCTCGTTTTCCCGGCGAACGTGATTGACCTTGGCCGATCTCATCCCGGTAAGGATGTCCACGGCCTCCCGGTTGAGCGGGGCCAGGTTGGCGGCCTTCACCCGGTACTGCCCCTTGAGCTGCTTGATCACCAGCTCGGAGTCCATGTACACCTCCACCTCGGTCCCTCCCCGGCTCAGGACCTCCTTTAGGCCGGCCAGCAGCCCGTGGTATTCCGCCTCGTTGTTGGTCATGGTCCCCAGGTAGTTCGATCCCGAGGCGACCTCATGGCCATCCTGGTCGAGGATTATGTAGGCGTAAGCGGAGTCCCCGGGGTTTCCCCGCGACCCTCCGTCTGTGAACAGCTGGAACTTCATCGCTTCGGGTATGTCCTAGGTTATTAATCCCACCTGGTATGCGAAACCTTGACAATGTGCGAAAATATACCCTCCAACGCCGCACCGCGGCACGGATGTTGATAGCATGGACCGAGAGACCATAGCCCGGGTGGCCAAGGTGGCCAGGCTGAACCTCACCGAGGACGAGATGGAGAGATACGCCAAGGACCTGGACGACATCCTGAACAGCTTCTCGGTGCTCGACGAGGCGCCAGCCGGGGAGAGCTACAGCTTCAACCCCATCCCGGTGGTGGACGTGCTTCGCGAGGACGAGCCGGCCCAGGACCTGGACCCGCAGGTGCTCAGGAACCAGATGGGCGCCTATGAGGATTACGTAAGGGGGCCCAGACTGTCTTGAGCGCCGTTTACGATCTCATCCGATACGCCCAGCTCAGGCATCGGGCGTTCACCGAGGTGGTCGATCGCCTCGATGATGGCAAGTTCCATTTCTCGGCCAAGGACAACCTGTGCGCCGACGGCTTCCAGGCCAGAGCGGGCTCGGCGGTCCTGGACGGCTATCGTCCTCCTTTCGACGCCACTCCCATCCAGAAAATGAAGGAGGTCGGCGGCCAGCTCGTGGGAAAGACCACCATGGACGAGTTCGGCTTCGGGACCTTCAGCACCAACTCGGCGCACGGCGTTCCGTTGAACCCCTTCGACCTCGAGCGCAGCTGCGGCGGTTCGTCCGGCGGCGCGGGAGCGGCGGCCTGCCTAATCCCCGGGCATATCGCCCTGGGCGTATCCACCGGCGGTTCCATCTCCGGTCCCGCGTCCTTCTGCGGGGTGGTCGGCCTGACGCCCACGTACGGCCGCGTTTCCCGTCACGGGCTCATAGATTACGGCAACTCCCTGGACAAGGTCGGCCTTCTGGCCAGGTCGGCGTCCCTCATCGCCAAGCACTTCAGGACCATCGCCGGTCCGGACCCCAAGGACCCCACTTCCTGCGCCCAGCCCGCGCTGCCCGAGAAGGGTAAAATGCCCAGATCGCTGGCGGTGCCCAAGGAGGCCCTGCAGAACCTGGACCCAGCCGTGCGCTCTTCGTTCCACGACGCGTTGGCAAGGTTCAAGGACATCGGCGTGGAGGTCCGCGAGGTCTCCATGCCCTCGCTGCGTTTCGCCCTGCCCGCCTATTACATCCTGGCCACCTCCGAAGCGTCCACCAACCTGGCCCGCTACTGCGGCATGCGCTTCGGCCGCCGGGAGGAGGAGCTGAACCAGCACTTCAACGACTTCTTCACCGGGGTCCGCTCGGAAAGCTTCGGGGACGAGGCCAAGAGAAGGATACTGCTGGGAACGTTCTGCCGAATGGTCGGCTTCCGCTCCCGTTACTATCTCAAATCGCTGGCGGTGCGCCAGTTGCTGATCGAAGATTACCGCACGATCTTCCGGGACCATGACGCGGTGGTCACCCCCACCATGCCCTTCGTCGCTCCTCGTTTTGAGGATATCAGCAGGATGAAGCCGCTGGAGATGTACGGGGCCGACGTTCTGACGGTCCCGCCGAACCTCACCGGGATGCCGCACGTCTCCCTCCCCTGCGCTTACGTTCAAGGATTGCCGGTCGGCATGCAGCTGGTGGCCGACCACTGGAAGGAGCTGGACCTGCTGGAGGCGGCCTTGGCCTGGGAAAAAGCGTTCGAATACAGGTTCCCGGAGGTGTCCCCATGAAGATCGGACTGGAGATGCATTTCCAGCTTCCCACCCGCTCCAAGCTTTTCTGCTCCTGTCCCACCACCTCGGCGGAACCGAACCATAACATCTGCCCGGTCTGCCTGGGATATCCGGGTTCTCGTCCGTCCCTGAACCGCAAAGCATTGGAGGCGGGGCTGAGCATCGCCCGCTTCCTGGATTGCACGATAGAGGAAAGGGTTTGGTTCAGCCGGAAGACCTACTTCTATCCCGATCTCCCGAAGAACTTCCAGATCACCCAGTACGAATCTCCTTTAGGAACGAACGGCCACTTCGACCTGAACGGCCGGCGTATCGGGATCTGGCGGGTGCATCTCGAGGAGGACCCCGGCCGGATCAAGAGGGTCGGTCGTTCCGGCGAGGAGATAGCCTTCGTCGACTACAACCGGTCCGGCATACCGCTGGTGGAGATCGTCACCGCGCCCGACCTGACCTCCCCGGAGGAGGCCAGGGCGTTCATAGACCAGCTGGTGATCGAACTGCGTTCCCTGTGCGGCCTGGAGGCTCAGGACGAGCAGACCGTGCGGGTGGACGCCAACATCTCGGTGGGCGAGGAGCGCGTGGAGGTCAAGAACGTTCAGGGCCTGCGCAACCTGGAGAAAGCGCTCAAGTTCGAGGCCATCCGTCAAACGAAGCTGCTGGCCGCCGGTAAGAAGGTCATAAGGGAGACCCGACGCTTCGACGAGGAGAGGAAGGTCACTTCATCCGCCCGGGAGAAGGAGACGGAAGAGGACTACGGCTACATCGGCGAGCCGGACCTGGGTGAGTTCCGCATCGGGGACATGGCCCGAAACCTGGACCTCAAGGAGACCCCGCTGGCGCGGGCCAGGCGTCTGGTGTCGTCGTTCGGCATCGGGGAGGCCACCGCCAAGCAGCTGGTCCTCACGTCCGTAACGCTCACCGACCTCTTCGAGGAGCTGTGCGGCCATGTCCCGCCGGAAAAGGCGGTCAGCTGGACCACCGGTCCCATCTCGGGGAACTGGGCGGTACTGCAGGACCGGGCCAGATGGTCCGATATCATTCAGATCGTGAAGGACGACGCCGAGGGACAGATAACCGACAACGAGGCCAAGCGCCGCATCCTTTCGTTGGCGGGCGTGCAGCAGGAGGCGGCCGCAGAGGGCGGCGACGACCTGGCCAAACTGATCTCCGATTACGTGGACGCCCATCCGGAGGTTCTAGCGGACTATCGCAAGAACCCCAAGGCGGCCAACACGGTCATCGGGCACGTGATGAAGGAGTCCAAAGGGCGCTACTCGTCAAAAGAGGTCGTTGAGGAAGTTAAAAAGGAAATGGAAAAAAGGGTTTAGTTCTCCTCGTCCTCGTCGGCCAGGCAGAGCAGCTGAAGCTCGGAGAGCTTGGCTTCCTCCACTTTGGTGGGAGCGCCGTCCACCAGGGACTGGAACTTCTTGTTCTTCGGGAACGCTATGACATCCCGGATGCTCTCGCAGCCCAGGAGCATGGAGCACAGGCGGTCCATGCCCATGCCGATGCCGCCGTGCGGGGGAGCGCCGAACTCCAA
>JAKPZB010000045.1 GCA_029560215.1 Methanobacteriota archaeon
CCGCTGGCGCCGTGGCAGTAGTCCCCCATCTCCAGCAGGAGGCAGTCCACCCCGCGCAGGGAGAGGTCCCTGGCGATGCCCGCCCCGGTGGCCCCTCCCCCGATGATGAGAACGTCCTTACGCATATGATCCGGCTAATGGGAATGGACGAGTCCGTATATGGAAGTTGAGAGATGCGAAAAGTAGCGGGGGGTCGATTTGAACGACCGGTCTCCGGGTTATGAGCCCGACGGGATGTCCTGGCTACCCTACCCCGCTCTGGTATTTCCCCATCATGCGTAGGCCGGTTATAAACCTTTCTACCTTGGGCCGACGGCTGGTTCAGAAGAACTTGCGCAGCTTCATGACGTCCTCTAGCGAGCCTTTTATGACCACCTTGCGCAGGGCCCAGGCCTTCATCGGCTTCATTTTTCCGGTGAACAGCTCATCGATGGTCCGGGGGTCCGAGCAGACGACGATATCGGGGCATTCCAGCAGCCCCTCGTCCAGGCAGGAGATGCAGCTGTCCTTGAGCAGGAAGGAATAGTGTTCGGTGCCCAGGTCGATGTTGACCTTCTTGACGAGCGCGCCGACCTCCTCGCGGAGCTGGGCGTCGCACTGCATCTTGTCGTTGAACTTGTCGATGGCGTTCAGTAGGTGGTCCTTGGTCGTCATGTCATTCCCAGTCGCTGAGCTTGGAGGTCTTGGAGGAGCATAGCATGTCCTTGGCAGTGGCCCAGGACCTCCTGGTGTATGGTGGCAAATCCCCCTTCTCCCTTATCCAATTTTCCAGGAAAGCCCTCGTTTTGGGATCGGAGGAGTAACCGCTCCCCACGTCGCCGAGCTCATCGCCTATGCGGCGCATCTCCTCGTCCCGGCGCACCTTGGCCACGATGGAGGCCGCGGAAACGACCGGATAGTTGAGATCGGCCTTGTGCTCGCAGACCAGCTCCGGCCGGACCTTCATGACCCTGGTGAGGGCGGTCTTGAAGTGCCTTTCATTGGCGTCGCAGGCGTCCACGTAGGCCTTGCGCGGCTGAAGCTCGTCCAACAGCGAGGCGAACGCCCTGATCTCCAGGGTGTTGAGGGACGTCGAACCCTTTCGCTCGTCGATGGAGCCGGGCTCGATGATCACCACCTTCCAGGAGGAGTGGGCCTTGATCAGCTCGGCCAGCCTTTCCCTTTCATCCGGCCTGTGCAGCTTGGAGTCCCTGACCCCCCATTCCCGGAAAAGACTGTCGTCCTCCACCATCACCGCGGCGACGACCAGGGGACCCATGACCGGTCCCCGGCCAGCTTCGTCAAGGCCGCATATCATCAAAGGGGGATTTTGTCCTGGATATAAAGCAGTGTTGAACGGTCTTCCACCAGAAACTCGTAGTTTTACCAAAAAAGCTGTTGATGGGCTAAAATATAAACATATCCCCCCGTTGGAGGAGGCGGTGATGTGAATTTCCAAGAGCGATGTTCAGAACCGGTACCTGACCAATGGGTTCAAGCTCACCCGGGTGGGCGTGACCGGGGTAAAGAAGCCGGTCCGCGTGCACCGTGCGGGCCGGGACACCTGCCTCACCTGCGAGATCGATGTCTTTGTGGACCTGCCCTCCACCCAGAGAGGCTCGCACCTCTCCCGCAACCTCGAGGTGATCGCGGAGATCGTGGAGCAGGGGGTGTCGGAGCCGATCAAGGGATTGGAGGTCCTGGCGGCGGACATCTGCCGAAGGCTGTTGGACCGGCACGAGTACGCCACCTACGCCGAGGTGCACATCAAAGGCGATTACTTCCTGGAGCGGTCGCTGCCCACTGGCCGAAGGAGCATCGAGTCCTACAAGCTCATCGCTCGCGCTACGCATAAACGCGGCGACGGGCTGATGAAGATGATCGGCGCCCGGGTGATCGGAATGACCGCCTGCCCCTGCGCCATGGAGACCGTGGACGAGATCCAGGGCAACACCCTGAAGCAGGAGGGCTGCCTTCCCACCATCTCCCATAACCAGAGGAACGTGACCACCGCCATGCTGGAGGTGCCGGAGCAGTTCGAGGTGGAGGCCGACGACCTGATCGAGATCGTGGAGGCCTCCTTCTCCAGCCCCACCTTCGAGATATTGAAGCGCAAGGAGGAGGCCAACGTGGTCATCACCGCCCACCGCAACCCCAAGTTCGTGGAGGACGTGGTGCGCGACAATCTGGCCCTGATACTAAAGCGCTACCCGCAGCTGCCTGACGATACGGTGGTCACCGTCCGCAGCGAGAGCGAGGAGTCCATTCACAAGCACAACGCCATGGCCGAGAGGGTGACCACCCTCGGCGAGCTGCGCAGCGATCTGGTGTGAAGATGGGATACAAGGCGGTGGTGTGCGATGTGGACGGCACCATCACCGACTCCTCTAAGCTCATCCAGACCTTGGGGATAGAGGTGCTGCGGCAGGCGCAGGACAAGGGATGCGTCATCATGCTGGCCAGCGGAAATGTCCTTCCCATCGTGTACGGGCTGTCCACCTTCATCGGCCTGCGCGGTCCGGTGATCGCCGAGAACGGGGGCGTGGTGTCCTACAAGGACGAGGTCCATACCCTGTTCTCCAACCAGGTGCCGCTGAAGGCTTACGAGCAACTGAAGCGGGTCATGCCCGGCGTGCGCCGTCTGTACACCGACCATTGGCGTCGGACCGAGGTCGGCTTGAACCGGGAAACCGACCTGGACAAGGTGCTGGAAACGCTCAAGGACTGGCCGCTGGAAGTGGAGGCCACCGGTTTCGCCATCCACCTCATGGAGAAGGGGCACAGCAAGATGGCCGGGGTCCGCAAAGCTTGCGAACTGATAGGCGTGGACCCGGCGGAGGTCGTGGCCTTCGGGGACTCGGACAACGACGCCCTGATGCTGGAGGGGTGCGGTTACGGGGTGGCGGTGGGAAACGCCTCGGAAAAGGCCAGACGCGCCGCGGACCTGGTCACGCAGGGAAGGCACGCCGAGGGCGTCCGTGAGGGGCTGCTCTCCCTGGGCCTGATCTGAGAGAACTTATTTTTACCAGGGCGGACAATGGAAAGGCATGGAGGTCCTAGGGCTTTGCTCCATATGCTCCAGGCCGGCCAGGTACAGCTGCACGATATGCGGACGCCTGGTCTGCCCGTCGCACTACGACAAGCATGGGAGGGTGTGCGACCAATGCTCCCCTGAACGGAGGGACGGGCATATGCGGCGCGACGGACCGGAACGGAACCTTCTGAACTGATCAGAGCAGCTTCTTGGCCGACGCCTCGTCGAGGTCGATGGATTTCAGCAGGTACTTCAGGGCCTTCTTGGAGATTATGGCCCTGGTCTGCTCGTCCAGGCGAGATTCGTAGACCACGAGGGCCTTCTTGTAGTACTCCACCCCGAACTCCGAGTAGTAGTAGGTGGCGTTCTCCGGGTCGATCTGGGCGGCCTTGTTGTAACATGCCTCGGCGTCATTGAAGAGGCCGATGTCCATGCAGAAGGCTCCCCAGCTCTGCAGAATGAAGGGGTTCTCCGGGTCGAGCTCGGAGGCCTTCTTGTAGAGGGCGATGACCTCCTCCTGGGAGACCTTGGGGACCAGCACGCCAGCGTCCGCCTTCGCCAGATAAGCCGAAGGGTTGGTCGGATCGGCCTTTATGGCCTTGTCGAACTTGGAAAGAGCCTGAGAGTATTCCCCGTCTTCCATCAGCCGATAGCCGTCCTTCATCAACTTGTCGAACTCGCCGGTTGCCATTGGTTTTCCCTAATCCGAGTATTAGATGGTTGGAGATAAAGCTTTCTTAGTCCGAGGCCAGACCTCAGAGGTTGCGCACAAAATGGTTGTTCTGGTCCACCAGCACCACCTTGGACGGGATAGGGTGGTCGGTCAGCTCGAAGGCCATGATGATGACCCTATCGCCGACCTTCACCAGATGGGCGGCGGCCCCGTTGACGCTGATCACGCCCGAGCCCCTCTTGCCTATGACCGCGTACGTCTCGAAGCGGGCGGCGTTGTCCACGTCGGACACCAGGACCTTCTCCCCGGGCCAGATGTCCGCTCGTTCCAGTAGGTCCTGGTCGACGACGATGCTCCCCACGTAGTCCGGTTCCGCGGCGGTGACCGTGGCCCGGTGTATCTTTCCCCTCAGGAGCTGTCGCATATTACTACGCAAGATGCGCCCCTTCTTGAAACTTTCCCTGGTAAGCCCGACCCCTGGAGCCTGTTATAATTAACTCAGCGGCGGTTGCAGGAGCCGATGATCTTGACCGCTGGAGCGTTGAGCACCGCGTCGTGCTCCAGCACGGCGTCGATGTTGAAAACCGCTCGCATGTTAACCGGGGTCAGGACCTCTTGCGGAGTTCCCAGAGCGTGAACGCGATGGTCGTGGATGAGCACCATCCGGTCGCAGTACTTGACCACCATCGGCAGGTCGTGAGAGACGATGACCACCGTCAGCCCCTCCTCCTCGGACAATCGTTTAACGAGGTCCAGCACCTCGAACTGGTGGTTGATGTCCAGGTGCAAAGTGGGTTCGTCCAGAAGGATTATCTCCGGCCTCTGGGCCAGGGCCCGGGCGATGATGACCCTCTGCCGTTCGCCTCCGCTCATGTTGCTTATCAGCCGATCGGCGAACTCCTTGATGCTGGTCTTCTCCATGGCCTCCTCGACGATCCTCATGTCATCGTGGGATTCGCCCTGGAACTGGCTCAGGAAAGGCATCCGGCCCATGCTCACGATGTCCCGGACGGTGAAGGCGAAGCGTATCTCGTTGGACTGCGGCACCACCGCGATCTGACGGGCGATCTTCCTCTTGGACATCTCCTCCAGGTCCACCCCCTCCAAGAGCACCCGGCCCTTCTGCGGTTTGAGATTGCGGTTGAGAAGTTTTAACAGTGTGGTTTTCCCGCAACCGTTGGGACCGAGGATGCCGATTATTTCGCCCTTCTTGACCTCCAGGTCCACGTCCTGCAGGACCGGCTTCTCTCGGTAGGAGAAGGATATGCCTTCAACGGTGAGCATCAATCCCACCCCACTTCGCTACGCCTTCTCCGCAGCAGGTAGATGAAGTACGGGGCGCCGATTAGGGCGGTGATTATACCGATGGGCAGGATCCCGATGCTAGGGGCGATGACCCGGGATATGTAATCGCACATCATCAGGAAGGCCGCGCCCCCCAGGATGGACGCCGGAAGGAGCGCCCGGTTGTCCGGCCCGATTAGTATCCTGAGGATGTGGGGAACCACCAGGCCCACGAAGCCGATGACCCCGACGAAGGACACCGCGGCGGCAGTGACCAGGGCGGAGGCGATCAGGAGCTGCAGGCGGACCTTCTTGACCTCCACCCCCAGGTCGAGGGCGTGCGCGTCGCCCAGCATCATGGCGTTGAGGTCGCGGGAGCTGGATACCATGATCAGGCTGCCCGCGAAGATCAAAGGCGCCACGATCATGATGTTCTCCCAGTCGGCGTTGGTCAGGTTGCCCATGGTCCAGTAGACGATGCCCTGCATCTGCTCCCCGGCCAGGTAGGTGAGGAGCGAGACCAGGGCGGAGAGCAGAGCCCCCACCGCGATGCCGGCCAGCAGCAGTGTTTCGGTGGGGACCCTGCCGCCCACGTTGGAGATGTAGTACACCAGGAACAGGGTGGCCATGCAGGAGGCGAAGGCCAGTAGGGGCACCAGCAGCATCTGGGGCATCCAGGCCACGGTGAAGGTCAGGCCGACCGCCGCTCCTAGAGAGGCGCCTGACGATAGCCCGAGGATATAGGGAGAGGCCATGGGATTGCGGAACACCGCCTGCATGACCGCTCCCGCTATCCCCAGACCCGCCCCCACCAGGATGGCCATGACCACCCGGGGGAAGTTCATCTTCCAGATGATTATCTGATGCGTCTCGGTTCCCTGCCCCAGCAAGGCCCAGAAGGCCTCTTCGAACGTCAGTGGAATAAAGGCCTGGGCCAGGTCCAGTATCATGAATATGAACAAGATCGCGAACAGCGCCGCGAAGACCGCGGTGGTCCTTCTTTTACGCTTGGCGACGCTGTCCATGTAACCTCACCTCAAAGGAAGGGACGATAAAATGGTTTGTAAGGAAGGCATGGGGAACCTAATCCTTCCTCCTCGTCAGGAGGACCGCGGCCACTGCCACCACGATCACCACTACGCCCACCAGGGCGTAGATCATGACCTCGTTCCCGCCATCATCCCCGGCGTCCCCGACATCCACTGGCAGCTCGCCCTCGAAATAGTCGGGATAGAACAGGCAGGCCACCGTCCAAAGCCCTTCCGTCGCGTCCGGGCAATAGGAGTTCCAGGATTTGTTCAGCTTGTAGACGGTCATATCGCCGTTCCCTATGCTGGCCTTGAAATCCTCAGCCGTCTCGGGATAGTAACCGTCCAGCAGTATGAACTCGGGGTCGAGCTGGAGTATGGCGGTGTAGTCCACGGAATAACGGTTGGCGTCGATGTTGTCGTCCTGGGCCACGTTGACCCCTCCGGCAAAGACGATGAAGTCCACGGTCACCGAGCCGTTGTTGGCAAGGTACATCACATCGCCGCTGAAGCTGACATATACCGCGGTGACCTTGTCCTCGTTGTCGACGATGCCCTTATCGACCAGCTCATCGGCGATGAACTGCTTGACGAACATCATGTGCTCGGACACGCTGTGGTTCGCTCCGGTGATGGTCTCGATGTCCTCCACCACCTGAACTATGCCGTCGTAGGAGTTCGGGTAGAAGGTGACCACGTGGAACCCATAATCCTCCAGATTTGACCATACGGTGGAAAGGTAGGAATAACCGTAGCCGAGCACGACGTCGCTGCTCTTGTTCCACTTACCGTCGTCCACCAGGGCCAGCATGGTCTGGACCACCATGTCCTTGTTGGACGAGCTGACGGTGACGAAACGGTCGGCAGGCATGCCTTGCATCTCCGGAATGGCGCTCTTGTTGAACTCGGAACCGGAGTCGAATATCACCGCTAGATCGAGCATCCCGATGTCCACCAAGGTGTTGGTGGCAAAGGCTCCGAACGATGCTACGTGCGTCGCCGGGGCGGTCAGGTTGGTGATGACCCCGCGCGAATCGGTTATGCTTATGGCTGTCTCATCTGCATTTTCGGCCTGCGCGGCGAACGGCACGGCAACGGCCAGCAAGACCAGGACCGTCAGCGTGGCGAGAACTCCTTGAAATCTCATTAGGCTACCTTCTGGTTGGATGTGATGAGTAATACTATTACGGTATAAATTATTATCCTATTCGTAATACTGAGATCACTATCTGCCGAAGCCGAGATGGCATACCGCGGTCTGTGCTTCCTTTCCTTCTTTTTGATAGCGGACCTGTACGATGCCCATGAAAGAGAATTATACCAAATCGTGCCTTGTCATCTACATGGCTTCCAGGGTCAAGGTGGTCACCCCCATATGCTCGCACGAGACCTGGGTCACCGCCGAGATGGATGGAGAGGACCGCATCAAGGTGACCATAGAATCGGACTGCTCCAACGTGATGAACTACGCTGAAAGGTTGGGCGCGGTCACCATGGACGATATTAACGAGCAGCGCGGCTCCCGCATCCTCACCGCGGCGGAGGACGGCATATTGACGCCGACCTGCCTGGTCCCCATCGGGGTGATGAACGCCTGCTGGGTGGAGGCGGGAATGATATCCAAGCGCCTGGCGACCAAGGAAGGCTCGATATCCGTTCACTTCATAGACTGAGATGGGAAAAGTTATTTGGTCTCCATAATCCCTAAAGATGGAAGGCCAATGGACAAGGACCCCTGATGTGCGGCACCACTGCCTTCTTCTACAATGATGATCTGCTCCGGTATCAGTTCGGGCCTGAACACCCATATCAGCCCATCAGATTCCAGCTGATCAGGGACACCCTGAGGGAGATGGACGTCTTCGACGGCCGCCTGGAATATGTGGAGCCTCCTTCGGCCACGGAAGAGGATATCCGGGAAGTGCATGACCGCTCGCTGATCGAGTACGTCAAGGAGATGAGCGCCTCTGGTTCCGGATACCTGGACATGGGCGATACCCCGGTCTGCCATGGTCTCTTCGAAGGCGCGTTGGCGGCGGTGGGCGCCACCCTTAACGGGGCGGAGAGCATCGCTCGGGGGGATTTCGATCACGTCATGACCCCTGGCGGGGGTTTGCACCACGCAAGGAGGGAACGGGCGGCGGGGTTCAGCGTCTTCAACGATCTGGCCATCGCCGCCAGGCGATTGCAGCGCCGATACGGTTACGAGCGAATAGCGATCATAGACATCGACGGACATCACGGCGACGGGACCCAGTCCATCTTCAATGGCGAAAAGATACTCACCATATCCTTCCACCGCTACGGGGCTGGGTTCTATCCGGGCACCGGGGCGGTCACCGATTTCGGAGAGGGAGAGGGGGAAGGGTACGCCATCAACGTACCGCTGCCGCGTTGCACTCCCGATGAGGTGTACGCGCCTACCTACGACAAGGTCCTCTCCGCCGCCCTGGAGGCGTACCGGCCAGAGATCATCATCCATCAGTTCGGGACGGACGCCCATTACAGCGACCAGATGGTGGGCATGGGGCTGACCACTCGAACCTACGAGAAGGTGGCGGAGATAACCCACCGGCTGGCGCACGAGCATTGCGACGGGCGTTACCTGGTCACCGGCGGGGGCGGCTATTCCATAGACGCTGCCCGTCGCATCTGGAGCATCGCGGTGTGCACCGTGTCCGGCTCCTTCCCGCTGAACCCCGAGGGCATGCACCTGATGCAGGATTCCGGCCTAAATCGAAAATGGAAGGTGCAGCAGGAGGAGTTCCACAAGCGGCTGGATTACCTGTTCGACGAGGTCATTCCGAAGATCCGCTGAGACCGTTCGTTCTCAGCATCCAATCCAGACAGGCCTCGCCCCGTTCCGTCAGGCATATCATGGGAGAATCCCGATCCTCCAATCGGATCAGGTCCAACTGCTTCATCCGTCTGAGCTTGGGGGGCAGAGTATGGTTCTTCCCCAATCCCCGGACCTTCTCCATTGACATGGGCCATACCTGCGATCGCAGAACCTCGGCCAGATCTTTGGGCAAAGCCTCCCGCACCCCCATGGCCGTGAGGAGCGGGAACCGCCTGGCTTCCACCTCGAAACAGCATACCTCGGCGCCGGTGGAGAGAGCGGCCAGCATCGCCGCGTCGCTCAGGAGCTTTCGGCCGCCGGTGATGTCCACCCTGGCCCGCCACCCTTTGTCGAGGTGCTCCTGGACCTTGCCTTCGATGAGCAGGGCGGAACCGGTGATATCGGAGGGATCGACCAGGAGCACCTCGTGGCGGATGCCCAGACGGTCCAGCAAGGACAGGACGGCATCGTTCCGGTCCAGGGAGGTATCGGTCACTAAAATCAGATGGTCGTGAGGGAGTGACCGCATTCCGGCGACAATTTCACCGATATCCTTCCCGAAGGTGCTGACCAGCAGCTCTTTCCTTGATTCCATCAGTCTATCTCCAGCATCAGCTCCAGGGCGTCGTCGACCCTCACCACCTTCTTGCGGCGGTCCCGGGGGTCCTCGACCAAGTGGAGGATGTTCTTTCCCTCCAGGATCTGGATATGATGGTTGATGGTGGCCTTGTGCTTGCCCATGCCCTGGGCGATCTCGACCTGGGTCATGGGCTGGGCCCGGTTGGTCCAGATGTAGACCAGTATCTCCTTCTGGGCGGTGGTCAGCAATTGCGAATAATCCACCTTCAGCAACGGCAGCGGTATCTCCCGATAGGTCTCGTCGTGCACATAGACCGAATTGAGACCTTCCATGGCGCAGACCAGGAGCGCGGCGGCGCTCATCATCTTAGTTCCGCCAGCGATGTTGAACACCGCGATCTCGTGACCGTCCTTTTTAAGCTGGCGGACCTGCGAACGCATGGCCTTGGCGGCCTGCAGCAGGTCGAAGGCGTCCGGTATGGCCACCCTATCGATTCGGATGCCCATTAGGCCGCAGACGCCTTGTACCTCGGCCAGAGCCTCGCTCGCCCGGGGATGGTCGTTGCAGAAGACCACCACCTTGTCCACGCCGGGCGTCGATTCCAGGGTAGGAAGGAGGGATTTAGCGCGGAAGCCTAGGGTACCTAGTATGGCGACCATTCTTATCGTCTCATCATGGTTCGAATCGTTTATTTTGATTTCTTAATACGATATTATATTTTTTAATACTATTATCCATGTCAGCATGGTGAATCGGATTATATATGAAGGTGTCGCTAACAGATACCACTGGGTTCGCCGATGAAAGCCTCCAGCCGCACCCGCATGGTCTCGGTCATCGTTCTGACGGCTTTCATTCTCATTCCCGCCCTCCAGGTGCCCTCCTCGGCCGCGGAGGGCGATCTGTCGATCACCTACGAATATGATTTTTCCGAGCCCTACGTGAACATGGGCTCTTCCGAACGCCTCTACGCCATCTCCGGCCTGGAGCTGGACGGCAGGGGAGGGGTCCCGGCCCTGCCGGTGAGGTCCGTCTATCTCGCTGTTCCTCCTGGCTATGAGCTGATGAGCATCGATGTCAGATGCGCCTCGCCGCGGACCATCGAGTTGGTTGAGCGATACCCCTCCAACCCTGCGGAGCTGGCAATGAACGGCGAGATATCGTACAGTCATGAATACCTAGGCCGGCCCTATGGAATTTCCAGCCGCTACGTGCTGGAAGGGGTGGAGGTGATCGGGCTGGAGCTCCGCCCGTTATGCTGGGACGAGGGTTCGGGGGCCTTGTCCTTTGTCGACCATCTCGCTATCGAGCTGACCTGCGAGCGGGGCCGGACGGAATACCTGGGAGACCTGGACCGGGTCAGGGACCTGGTGGACAATCCGCAGGCGGTGCCTGACCTCGGTCGCCGAACGAGCTCCGATCTCCTTCCGGCCGGGGAGTACGATCATCTGATCATAACCAGCCAAGAACTGTCCGCCCCCTTCATGGAGCTGGCCGAATGGAAGGGGGAGAGGAACGAGCTCGGTTCCGTGCACCCGGACGTACGCAGCGTGGTGGTATCGCGGGAATACATCCTCGGCAGCGGCCAGTTCTGGGGCGACCCGCGTTCCCACAGAGGGACCGGGAACGATACCCAGACCATCATACGCAACTTCATCATCGCCGCGTATCAGGAATGGGGGGTTCGGTACGTGCTTCTGGGCGGGGATGACGACGTGCTCCCGGCACGCATGCTGGACTCGCCCATGCACGATACGGAATACGACGAGCTGCCAGGGGACATATATTATTCAGGGCTTGATGGCAGCTGGGACAGCGATGGGGACGGCATCTACGGCGAGCTGATCGGCATCCTCAGCAACGACGAGGCCGATCTGCTTTCCGAGGTCTTCGTGGGCAGGGCGACGGTATCTACCGTGGGCCAGGCCTGGAACTTCGTCAACAAGACCATCGCCTACGAGATGGGATACTCCAATCAGTACGGGGACGACATCCTGCTGATCGGCGAGAAGCTGGATGATAGGCCCACTTACGGGGACGACTACAAGGAGGAGGTGTGGAACCTGGTCCTGGCCGACGAGGGTTTGGACCGTTCGACGCTTTACGCCAAGGACGGGACCTTCTCCGGGAACGCCGTGCTGATGGCGATGGGGTCGGGCGTCCACGTCATCAACCACATGGGCCACGGCAACTTCGGATACCTTGCCGAACTGATGAACTATGACGTTCAGGAACTGGATAACCAACTTCCCTTCATCATGTATACCCAGGCCTGCATGGTGGCCGGGTTCGACGAGAAGTCGTACTCGCCGGGGGATTGCATAGCCGAGGAGTTCGTCCAGGGAAAGGGAGGCGCGGTGGCCTTCATCGGCAACTCCCGCTATGGATGGTACTCCCCCGGGAGCACCGCGGGATCGTCCCAGAAGTTCGACATATCGTTCTTCCGCCAGGTATATGAAGACAACGTCACGGATCTGGGACGCGCCCTATCTCTCTCCAAGGAAGAGTGGGCGGTAACCGCCTCGGCGGGCGGGACCGTCCGCTGGGTATACCTGGAATTGAACCTCCTGGGCGACCCGGAGACCCGGGTGCATCTCCCGGGGAGGGCGGTGCACGATCTGGCGGTGCGGACGGTGGAGATAGACCGGGCAATCTTAGGGGAGATATGCCCGGTCAACGTGCGAGTCCAGAACTGCGGCCAGTCCGTTGATTCGGGAACGCTGAGATTGCTCGCCAACGGGGCGGAGGTAGGGAATGTGTCCGTCTCCCTGAGCCCTGGAGAGAGCATCAGCTTGCCCATGGAGTGGACGCCCGCCGAGCAACTGACGACCGATATCACCGCTCGGCTGGAGTGCGCTCTGGACCAACGGGCAGATAACGATCGGGCGACGGTGCGCGCCATGGTGGACCGCCGGGTGACGGCCGACGAGACCTGGTTGGGGGCCCGGACGTTGACCGGTGGGCTGCTGATCGATCCCCTGGCGACGGTAGAGGCGGCAGGATGCAACATCACCCTCCAGACCTCTGACCTGCCGTACCGCTTCACGGTGCTGGGCGGACTATCGCTGAACGGAAGCGTCCTGCAGGGCTCCCCGTTCTTCATAGAATCCGAGGGGGGAGACCTCGAGATCACGGATTCCCGCCTGACCGGAATGTCGATCGGACCCGTGAGCTCCTTGTCCGGTGGAACCCTGTTCATGCGAAATACCGAGATAGCAGGGGGCTCCGGATGGAGGTCGAACGGCACCTCCATCGTGGTACGCAACGCCACCTTTATCGACCAGGTGGGGGAGTGGATGCTGTCCAACTCCACGGTCGACCTGGAACGGCTGGCTGGACAGGGCGGCGACGGCATCCGGTTGTGGAACATGACCGGTTCGGTCGCCTCATCATCCTGGACCGGAGGTTCGTCTGGGCTGTCGATCGACAGGTGCGGGGCGATGACCCTGAGCGACCTGACCTTCCTCGGCAACGGAATGGACATGGGCGTGTTCGGGGACGGGCGGGCTCATTTCGAGCATGAGGTGGCGAACGTGAACTTGACCTGCGGTCCGCTTCAGATCCTGCGGGGGCTGAACGGCGCGACGGTCGAGAACGCCACCGGCTCCCTGTACCTGGTGGGCTGTTATGACGTTGTGGTTAGATCGTCCCATTTCGCCAGTTCGGGAAACGGCCTGGCATTGGTGGATTGCTCTGAGGTCGAGATCGTCGGCAGCGCCATGGAGAACTGCACCGCGGGAATACTGGCCATCGACACGGTCGGAAATGCGTGGGGCAACGATCTGCTGTTCAACGACCGGCAGGCTGAGCTGTTCCGTTCGAACCTCAGCTTCGGGAAGGATTACCCGATAGGAGGGAACCACTGGTCGGATTTGACCGGTACCGACCTCATGAGCGGAGAGGGACAGGACCTGGCTGGCGCCGACGGAATGTTCGACGCGGCCTACGACCTCGATGGCGCGTTCGACCGCTATCCCAAGGTCGGGAGATGCAGCCTGGTCCATGACCTGCTGGAATCGTCTTTCATATTGGACGCCGCGCAGGCCAACCGGATCGAGGACGTTGCGTTCACATCGACCAGCCGCAGCGGGATCGGCATCGCCAACTGGACCTGGGAACTGGGGGACGGGGGCCTGGCCTATGGAGCGACAGCGGCGCATACCTATTCCTCCTTGGGATGGATTACCGCGAGGCTGACCGTCACCGACCACTACGGAAGGACCGATTTCGCGGAACGGGAGATCGAGGTGGTGAACCTGGGACCGCTGTGCGATTTCGATATCTCCCCCGATGGCTCCGCCCCGGGCGAGAACGTTATGTTCCAGGACCTTTCCACGGACCCCGACGGCGCGGTGGCGTCCTGGTATTGGGACTTCGGGGACGGCGGGACCTCGAGCGAGCGATCGCCCGAACATGTGTTCATCAACGAAGGCGACTACCTGGTATCTCTGACCGTGCGCGATTCGGACGGAGCCCTGGGCAGCGCGGACCGGATACTGGTGGTGGGAAACGACCCGCCGGTCGCCGTGTTCTCCTGGAGCCCGGCCTCGGTGACCACCCTGGTGGACGTGCAGTTCGGGTCCACTAGCTCCGACCCGGACGGCGAGGTAATGTCGTGGACCTGGGACTTTGGGGACGGCGCATCCGGGAGCGGGCAGATGGTGAAGCATAGATATTCCGCGTTGGGAACCTTCACCGTAACCCTTACTGTGACCGACAATGACGGGGCGACCGCCTCGCTGTCCAAGACCTTGACTGTCATCAATTCCCGGCCAGTGGCAACCTTCAGCCATCCGGCCGAGGTAATGAGCCTCCTGGAAGCCCAGTTCGAGGACCGCTCGTACGACCTGGACGGTAGCATATCTAGCTGGAGCTGGAACTTCGGGGACGGGGAGACCTCCAACGTGCGATCGCCCTCGCACATCTATCTGAGGCCGGGAACGTATGCTGTCGACCTCACCGTCGCCGACGACCGGGGATGGATGAGCAAGGCGTCCTCCACTATCGTGGTGACCAACCGCCTGCCAGTGGTGTATCTATCTGTTCCGTCGGGCGACCATCGTTCCCTGGACGCCCTGGAGTTCAGCGCCTCCGGCAGCGACCCAGATGGGACGGTGGTGAACTACACCTGGGACATGGGC
>JAKPZB010000055.1 GCA_029560215.1 Methanobacteriota archaeon
CGACGCTCTTCCGATCTGCTGGGACCGCCTCTACGAGAGAGAGGGCCGCCCCTGGAAGGGATCGGTCGACGAAGAGCTTCCCTTGCATGGGCCGGTCCTTGAGCTTGGTGTCGGGAACGGGAAGAACCTTAGCGCTTTTCCGGCGGACGCTCGTATCATCGGACTGGACTTCTCCCGCCCCGCCCTCAGGGCCTGCGCCAGCATTCACAGCATGCCATTGTTGCAGGCGGACGCCGCCGCCCTGCCCTTCCGGGATGGGTGCTTCCCGGGCATAGCCGCCTCCCACGTGCTGGGGCATCTGGACGCCCCTTCCCGGCTCAAGGCGGCCGGGGAGATCGAAAGGGTGCTGGCCAAGGGCGGGCTGCTCTACGTCTCGGTCTTCGGAGAGGAGGACATGAGGTTCGGAAAGGGCGACGAACTGGAGCCGCGCACCTTCCGGAGGGGGAACGGCATCGTCTGCCACTACTTCCTGGATGAGGAAATACCAGCTCTTTTCACCGGGCTAGAGGTCATCAGATCCTGGGAACGGCGACTGGCCAAACGTTATTATGGAAGGGAAATGATCAGGCAGGAAAGGCGTTTCCTCCTGAAGAAGTGATTTCGTTCCTTTTATCTACTTCATGAGGCCTGGAGGTTCGAATGACCTTGTTCGGTATCCCCGTCCTCATCGGCTTTCAGGAGCTCCGGCCGAACCTGGAGCTATGCAAGGAGCTGGGTCTGGATTTCGTCGAGCTGAACGTCAACCTTCCCTATTCGTTCCCGGAGAACATCAGCTCTCGCGAGGTCCGCTCGGCCATGAAAGAAGGAATGCGCTTCAGCATGCACCTGCACGACGAGCTGGACCTCGGTTCGCTGCAGCCCTCGGTCCGCCAGGGACATATGGGAAGGTGCGAGGAGGCGTTGCGCTGGGGCTCCCGGCACGGGGTGTTCCTGATCAACCTGCATCTGAACCCCGGGGTCTATTTCACCTTGCCCGACCGCAAGATATGGGTGTACGAGAGGTATCTGGACGAGTACATCGATTCCCTGAACGGTTCGCTCTCCCGGCTTTCCTCATTGGCCGATTCGCTTGGCATCAAGATATGCCTGGAGAACACCGGGCATTTCACCCTGCCCTTCATGCGCAAGGCCGCCGAGTCGGTGATCGACCTTCCCTCTGTGGGGCTATGCTGGGACATCGGGCACGACGGCCGTTCCGGCCTCAAGGAAGAGGACTTCATGCTCTCCCATCTGGACCGGGTGTGGCACATGCATTTCCACGATTGGGACGGCCGCAGCGACCATCAGGTCCCATACACCGGAAGGTTGGAATGCGACCGCTATCTGCGCTTGGCCGACGAGAACGCCATGTCCGTCCTGGTGGAGGTCAAGACCGAGGAGTCGGTTCGAGCTGCGGTGAAGGTCATGCGGGACCGGGGCAGCATTCCCGCCTCTAGGTTATAATAATAACCCAAATGGTCATAACCATCGCAGCTATAGGCTGGCAAACGAAACGCTGCCAGATGTTCTCAGGTCATTTTTCTGTTGCAATGGTTTATAACACCTGTTTCTCATTTCATAACAGGTGAAAAAAATGGTAGCGATACCGGAAGAGGTCATGAAGGTCCTCAACGACCCCACGTCGGTGAGGGTCATTGCCACGAAATCTGAAAAGGGCGATGTCCATATCATCCAGGCCGGAAGCATCGGGGCCCCGGCCCCGGACACCGTCGTTATCGGCGCCATCCTGATGAAGCGCACCGGGAAGAACCTGGAAGGGATGAAGGCCAAGGGGGAGCTGGTCTCCATACTGGCGGGAAGCAAGACGCAGTCCTACGAGATCAGGGCCAAGGTCAAGGAATTGGTCACGTCCGGTCCCATCTTCGAGGGCATGAACGCCGAGCTGTCCAAGGTGGGCATGAAGGCGAGCGGGGTGTGGGTGTTCGAGGTCAAAGAGGTCTGGAACCAGAGCGCCAACTACTCCGCCGGGACCAAGATGGTCTGAAACCCTTTCACTTTTTCAAACGCGCGCGCACCGAATCGGCGTGCGCGCGCAAACCTTCGGTCTCCGCGAGCTTGATCGTGGCCGGGGCCAGTTCCTGTAGCGTCGCCAGGTCCAGCATCTGCACCGACGAACGTTTCATGAAGTGCAGCACATCCAGGCCGGAGTGCACGGCCGCGTTCCCGGCGGTGGGAAGCACGTGGTCCGTTCCGGTGGTGTAATCTCCGCAGGCCACCGGCGAGTGGTCGCCGAGGAATATCGCCCCGGCGGTCTCGATGGAGGGCAGGATCGATAGGGGATCGGCCGTCTGGACGGACAGGTGCTCGGGCGCCAGCAGGTTGATCGCCGCCACCCCCTCCGTCATGTCCTTCACCAGGATGTAGCCGCTGCTCTTCAGCGAGGACCGTATGAGGTCCTGGCGTTCGCCCTTGGAGGCCTCCTCCTCAATGATCTTTCCCACCTTCTCCGCCAGTTCCGCATCGTCGGTCACCAGGGCGCAGGCGGAATCGGGGCCGTGCTCCGCTTGAGCCAGAATGTCCGCGGCCACGTTCTCCGGCTTCGCTGTATGGTCCGCAAGCACGGCTATCTCGCTGGGCCCGGCCGGAAAGTCCATCTCCGCCTCCTGGCGGAGCAGCATCTTGGCCACGGTGACGTAGAGGTTGCCCGGACCGACTATCTTGAGGACCTTGGGAACGGTCCGCGTTCCCAATCCCATGGCCGCTATGGCCTGGGCCCCGCCGCACTTGAATATGACGTCCACGCCTGACATGTCCAAAGCGACCAAGGTAAGCGGGTGCACCGGCGGAGGGGTGCAGGCGATGACCGAGCGCACGCCGGCCACCTTGGCCGGGACGGCGCACATCAGGGCGGTGCTGGGATAGGAGGCCTTGCCTCCCGGAATGTAGATGCCCACGGAGGCCAGGGGAGAGTACTTCCAGCCCAGGGAGCTGTTGCCGTCCCTGAAGAGGGTGATGTCGTCCGGCCGCTGCCGGCGGTGGTACGATTCTATGCGGGACCGGGCGAACCTCAGCGCATCCAGGAGCTCCTGGTCGATCTTGGAGTAGGCCTCGTCGATCTCCTTCCTGCCGACCTTGAGCTCGGACAGCTCCACCTTGTCGAATTTGGCGGTGAGCCTGAGCACCGCTTGGTCGCCCTCCTTCCGCACCTGCTCGATGATGTCGCTGACGGTCGGAACCACCTTGCTCAGGTCGGAGCGTCCCCGGGCCTTCCAGGACTCCACGGACAGGGCTTGCCACATGAGGAGGTGATTGATGCGGTATTAGATAAATGCTCAGCCGTAGCCATCCATCTCGTAGCTGATGCGCTTCCCCGAAGGGCAGGACGCGGAATGCCGGATCAGGTCGTTCACGGTGTTCCGGAGCACCGTGGCGTTGATGTAGCCGATGGCCCCGCCCACCCTCTCCCCCTTGCAGAAGTAGACGAAGGTGGGAGTGCCGGTGACCTGATACCTGGAGGCGAGCTGGTTGTTGTGGTCGGTGTTGATCCTCATGAACAGGGTGTCCGGGCCGAGCTCATTCCGGGCCTTGACCACCTCCGGCTCCACCTCCTTGCACACCGAACACCCCGGGGACCAGAACTCCAGCACGATGAAGCGTTTCTCCTTGCGGAGCAGGTCCAGGAACAGCTCGTCGCTGACGTCCTTGATGTCGCCGGCCATGTTTACTTACAGGGGCGTCTTGACCCAATAACCCTTTTCCTTGCGCCTGTCCACCCCGTCCTTGCAGTAGCGGGTCTCCAGCTTGAAATCGATGCCGAACTCGTTGGCCATGGCCCACTGGTGGCTGAACTCCGCGGCCCCGCGCACGGTCAGCTCGATGGCCATGAACAGCATCTCCACCTGCTCGTCGCTGGGCATCCAGTCCTCCCCGCAGCTCCAATCGTAGCGAAGGACCTTCTCGACGGTGGGGAACATGTTCCCGTCGGTCCGTCGGAACTGGTCCCTGAAAACGGTGAAATCGATGGCCGACGGCTCCCGTCCCAGGTTCTTCTTCACCTTGAGGAACAGCGCCTCGGACTTCCCGATCTCTTCCAGGACCCGTTCCACGCCCTCCTGCCGGCGCCGGGAGGAGAAGAAGCCCTCTATGAATATCTCGGAGGAGTGCTCGGTGATGCCGCGCTCGCATTCCTTCATCAGCTCCATCAGCGGGGCGAGCCCGTCAAGCATGATCAGCACCATGGCGTACCTGGCGCGCCTCCGGCCCAGATATTCCGGGAGCTCGGAGAGGGCCCGGTAGGCGTTCACGTGACCGAGAAGGTGAGTCGACAGGTCCAGGATCCTAAGGTGCGCCTCATCGATATCCAGCCGCAGGTCCTCCCCGCCAGAGATGGCCGTCATCCTCACCGGTCCGGTCCTGGCCGGATGCTGCTCGCTGTTGCATATGGTGCATTTCGTCATGTGATCACTCTTTTCGAACAATCCGTTTCAACCGAAGCGGCGCTGATAGTCCTGCAATAAGGCGGCCCGGTAATCGTTGACCATGGAAGGCGGGACGTAGTCCTGGCGTTTCACCTCATCCAGCAGGACGTTCCCTAGCTCCGGCTCCCGCAGGTCGCGAGTGCGGACGGCCTTCATGATGTCGTCCAGGGCGTTGATGCCTATCTCCCTTCCCTTGACCACCAGTTTAGGGGTCTCGTCCAACTGGATCGCGTCGAGGCTGCTGTCGCATTTCTTGCAGTCGGCCATGGGTATACCTTTCACCTCGTTTGTGCACGAGAAATAAAAAACTTTGCATAATCGCATCACAGGGGTAGAAGCCCGAGGCCCAGGTGCAGGCTGTGAAGCACGTAGTCCACCGAGCCGCGCATGATGAACTCCACGGCTATGGCGGCCAGCAGCATCCCGATGATCTTGGAGAACACGTCGATGGCGTTGTTGCCGACCTTCTGGGAGATGAGCAGGGAGTTGCGCATGATGCCCCAGGTCACGGCCAGGCTGATCACGCCGGCGATGAGCACGGTGAAGTGCCCGTAAAGATGCACCAGCAGGATGGCGGTGGTTATCACTCCTGGACCGCTAAGCATCGGGGTGGCTATGATCACCCAGGCCACGCTGGTCTCCTCCTTCTTGCTCAACTGCAGGGAGAAGATGATCTCCATGGCCATCAGCAGCAGCACGATCCCCCCGGCGATGCGGAAGGCGTCCACGGTGATGCTGAACAGCGCCAGCAGTTCCGCGCCGATCAGGGCGAAGATGACGAAGAGCAGCCCGGCCACGAACACCGCCTTGTTGGCGCTGGCCATCTGCTCCTTCTGGTTCTGGTCCTTGGTCAGGCTGATGAACATGGGGACCGTGGCGAAGGGGTCGAAGATGAAGAACAGCAAGGTGGTGGCGTAGATGAGATCTTCGAACCCCGGCATGATTCACCGTAGCCGGAGGCTTAATATCCATTTTTCGCACCACCTCGATAATTATTTGATTGCTCTGCCGCCTAGCGTCATCGATGAAAAAGGATCCCATCCTAGGCCGGAGAAGCGTTCGCCGCTATACGGCGCAGGACGTTGAAGAAAAGGATGTGAGAAAACTTCTGGAAGCGGGGATGTCCGCCCCGTCCGCGGGGAACGAACGCCCCTGGCATTTCGTGGTCCTGCGTGACCGTGAAACCTTGGAGGCCATCACGGAGTTCCATCCCTATGCCCAGATGCTCAAGGAATGCCCCGGGGCCATACTGCTCTGCGGGGACCCCTCCCTGGAGAAGTACCCCGGGTTCTGGGTGCAGGACTGCTCGGCGGCCACCGAGAACATCCTGGTCATGGCGGTGCAGTTGGGGCTCGGGGCGGTATGGCTAGGAATATACCCAGTGGAGGCGAGGGTGGACGGTCTGCGCAAGCTACTCGGTATCCCCCACAATGTCATCCCTTTCTCGCTGGTTCCTTTCGGGCACCCGGCGGAGGAGCGCAAGCTCGTCGACCGTTACGACGGGGAAAGGGTGCATCGGGAGAGATGGTGAACCTTAAGCATTTTATCTGAGCGCCTCGGTATGCCATTGGGGATAGCATGAAGAAGCTTTGGAGATGCCACGTCTGCAATGACGTACACCTTGGCAACAAGCCGCCGGAAGTGTGCCCGACCTGCGGAGCGAAGAACGCCTTCGTGCTCTCGGACCTCGGGGAGGCCTTGGATATCATCGGAAAGGACCACGCCTCCCTGGACGACCAGGCCAAGGTCCAGGCGGCCTGGAAGCAGTTCTCCGATCAGAGTTCGACCGTAAGGCTCACGGACAAGGCCGAGGAGGTCGAGCTCCTGTCAAAAGGGGTGCTGGAGAATCTGAAGGGCAAAGGGCAGCGGTACTGCCCCTGCCGCATCACCACCGGCGATCGTGGCAAGGACCTCAATCTCATCTGCCCGTGCAACTTCATCAGGCAGCCGACCTTCAAGGAGGAGGGCGAATGCTGGTGCGGGCTATTCGTGAAGAGGGATGCGCAATGAGCGGGACAAGACTGATATGGTTCCATGGAAAGGAATGCCCCCACTGCCGCAAGCTGGCGCCGGTGGTGGACCAGTTCGAGGCGGAGACGGGGATAAAGCTGGAAAGGCTGGAGGTCTGGCACAACGAGGAGAACGCCAAGCTGATGCGTTCCCTCGCCGATACCATAGCCCCGGCCTGCGGCGGCGACCTGGGGGTTCCGGCCTTCTATAACGAAGTGACCGGCAAGGCCATCTGCGGACGCATCGACATGGCCAAGCTGGTGGCCTGGGCCAAGGGGTGAGCTCTTGGAGCGGCGGCCCAGGGTCGCCGGAGGCAAGCCCCCGGTCCTCAGCCAAGGTGGTTTTTCAATGATGTCCGGCGAGACCATCGTCTGGTCAACCGAACTTTAAAATAGGCTGGATGAATAAGACCACTCGCTAGGCTTGACCGGGACGTTCGGCGTGTCCTTGTACACCGTAATCGTCGACATGCGGGGGTGACAGCGGGGGACGTCGTATCCGGAGCGCTAGAGGCCCAATCATTGGCGCTGAGGCCCTGTCCTACGGGGTCGGTGGCAGCATCGCGGTGCAGCTGGAGGGCGGCATCCCTTGCTCTGATCGTGGGGAACGGGTCAGGCCCTGACGGGAACAGCCTTACCACGGACTACCTACGCTCGAAGGGGAGCGGGGCTGAGTCGGTGATTGGTCAACCTCTATCGGTTCGGGCGGCAACCTCCGTGGCCTAGCACTTCATTTTCCCATTTCCACGGATTCCCATCCCACGGTGGAGGCCGGCTTGCAGCCGGTTATGATATCCTTCTCGAAATCGAACAGGACCTCTTTTTCGCCCTCGTCCATTATTATCAGCTTCGGCTCCTCGGTGACCTTGCCGATCACCGCCGCGGTGATGCCCACCGAGGCGTACATATCCACGACCTTCTGGGAATTGGCGGGGTCGCAGGTGACCACGTACCCAAAGCCCTGGTAGGACTTGAGCCACTGCGTCAGGTCTACGTTCCGCGGGCGCGGGATGCGCCCGATCTCCACCTGAGCGCCTTTTCCGCTGGTCTCCAGGAGCATCCCCAGGGTTCCCAGGGTGCCGGGGTTGCTGATGTCCTTTCCGGAACGCAGCAGGCCCTGCTTGGCTATCTTGTTCATGATGAGCATCTGCCGGCGCAGTATGGGGGCTTCCTTCCGGGAGGTGGTGTCCCAGGCGTGAGGAAGCGCATCCGGATAATAACCGTCCAGGTCCATGCCGGCGATCACGTCGTCGCCCGCCTGCGCGGTGTGACTGAATATGGCCTGACCGGGTTCAGCGGTGCCGATTATGGCGATGTCGATGGCGTCGTAATCGCAGTCCGGATGGGTATGACCGCCGATGATGGGCACTCCGAACTTCTTGACCGCGGCTTCCATGCCTTTCATGACCTGGGAGCAGATACGGTTGTCCCTGACCGACAGGATGTCCAGCATAGCGATCGGAACGCCGCCCATGGCCGAGATGTCGTGAATGTTCACCAGTACGGCGTAGTAACCGGCGAAGAAGGGGTTCGCCCTCATCAGGGCGGGCATTATCCCGTCAGCCGCCAGCAGTAGGAGCCTGCCGTCCTGCTCCACCACCGCGGCGTCCTCTCCGTAGGAAGCGAGCACCTTGGAGCACGCCTGTTTAGGGAAGAAATTGATGACAGAGGATATGCTCTTCTTCCTGGTCACGCCTGGAAAGTTTCTCAGGGATTCGACCAGGTCCTTTAATTCCATGTCGGGCGAAAAGCTTTCAGGGGATTTATACATTATTCGCACAGGATCACAAATCCAGTTTAGCCTGTTTCGTCTCCTTTACCAGATAGAAACATTCCAAATCGTTGATCAGCATCTGGACTAGAAGGTTCTGGTAATTGGATTCCAGATCTTCGTTCAGAGGAACGTACGCTTTGCTGCTGGTCGGTATCTTGAACCCGCTCTTCTGCATGAACTTACGAGCGTCGGCTATCTCATCCTCCCTGGCCTGAACGCCGGGAGAGAATTCGAAAACGCCCGCCCTTTCCAGTTCTTCCTTGAATATCGGTCGTTTGAACAGTTTGAAGAAGGCGTACAGTGTGAGTTCTGGAAACTTATCTGGCGCCACTATCTTGGCCTGTTCGGTGACTCGGAGATAGATATCTTTTTCCTTCCCCTTCACCGGAGTATAGATTTTGGCTGGTGGAACATCCTTTTCTTTCAGGACGTTCATGTCGCTTAAAGCCCGGAGATAGCCGGTGAGGGTCAGACGGTGCATGTCGAAGCCCTGCTTCTTCAATTCTCTAGATAGATAACTAATAGACTTACCGTCTTCGGAGAGCATCGATATGATTATCTGCTTCAGGTCCCTCTCTGGATGGAACATGTGTTAACAAATATGGTAACAAATATGGTAATAATATAGGTTTGCACAGCGGGTTTATGTCCGTTAATTGTTAGCAGATTCAGTTCAGAAATTCATTTAAACCCGTGTGCCGAATGTCATATTCCCTGAGTTGGATGGGTGCAATGGGACCTTCTAAATAGGCCCTCCTTACTAATTAATTAGCGAACATGAGATCAGAAAGAACGTGAGTGAAATGAAAAGCGCAGAATCCCCCCGTAATACAAGCCCGAACAGCGAACGAGAATCGACAGAGATATCCCTGTTCGTCCGCACTTCGGATGAAGAGATCAAGAAATGGGACAAGAGCAGGATCTTCGACGCCCTGATGAGGGAGACGGATATCAGCGAGGACGCGGCGGCCATCGTGGCTCGCGAGGTCGAGAAGATGATAGGGGAGCTGCAGCTTGACGTCATAACCGCCCCATTAATACGCGAGCTGACCAACGCCAAGCTGGTTGAGTACGGTCTATCCAAGATTCGCCGCCAACACACTCGCCTGGGCGTTCCGCTCTACGACGCTCGGCAGATCATCATGAGTCCCAACAAGGAGAACGCCAATGTTCCTCACGGTCCAGAGGCCACCAACCTAACCCTGGCCGAGCAGATCAAGAAGGAGTTCGCCCTGCTCGAGGTATTCAGCCAGGACCTTGCCGACGCCCACATGCGCGGCGACATACACCTTCACGACCTGGGAATGGTCGACCGCCCCTACTGCAGCGGGCAGTCCATAGAATATGTCAAGAAGTTCGGACTGAACCTTCCCAACGCCATCTCCATCGCTAAACCCGCCAAGCACCCCGAGGTGCTCATCGAGCAAGTGGTCAAGTTCTCCGCGGCGCTTCAGGGGAACTTCGCCGGCGCCATCGGCTGGGACGCTTTCAACCTCTTCCTCGCCCCCTATCTGACCAACGTGGACGACGCGCGCATGAAGCAGCTGGCCCAGATCCTGGTGTTCGAGTTCGCCCAGCAGGCCGTGGCCCGTGGCGGACAGTCTATATTCAGCGACCTCAACCTTTACTGGGAGGTGCCCGACCACTTCCAGAACGTGGACGCCATCGGTCCTAATGGCCAGTTCACTGGAAAGGTCTACGGAGATTACGCCGAGGAGAGCCAGAGGTTCGTGAACGCCCTGTTCGACGTCTACCTCGAGGGGGACGCCATGGGCCGCCCGTTCTTCTTCCCCAAGCCGAACGTGCACATGACCGAGAAGTTCTTCAAGACCGACGGTCACGAGGAATTCCTGCACAAGATCTGTCAGACGGCCACGGAGAAGGCAATACCTACTTCGTGTTCGACAGGGGCGGAACCGCCAAGATATCTGAGTGCTGCCGCCTGACATTCAAGCTGGACGACAACGACCTCAACGACGCCAAGACCCCTTGGAAGATGAGGTACTCGGCCATGCAGAACGTCACCATCAACCTGCCGCGCATCGCCTACGAGGCGCACCAGGACGACGAGAAGCTGTTCCGCCTGCTGGAGGAGAAGATCGAGCTGGTCGCCCAGGCGCATTTGCAGAAGAAGGAGTTCATCGGCAAGCTGCTGGGCATGGGGAAGTTCGGTCCGCTGGCCCTGCTGACCATGAACCTGGACGGCGAGCCGTACTACCGCTTCAACAAGGCCTCTTTCCTGATCGGGATGGTCGGTCTGAACGAACTGGTGCAGTACCACACTGGCCAGCAGATGCACGAGAGCAAGGAGGCCACCAAGTTCGGCCTCAAGGTCATCTCGGTCATGAAGAAGCATTCCGAGGAGATCGGAAAGAAGTACGGGCTCAAGATGCCCCTGGAACAGACCCCGGCCGAGAGCACCGCCTACCGCTTCGCCAAGCTGGACATGAAATACTATCCGCTGCAGGCCCCCACGGTCATACGCGGGAACAAGGGCGCAGGGGAGATCTACTACACCAACTCCACCTATCTCAACGTAGGAGCCCAGATCAGTGCCATCGAGAGGGTCAAGGCGGAAGGCCTGTTCCATCCATTGGTGGAGGCTGGAGCCCTATCTCACGTATGGCTCGGGGAGCACAAACCCCCGGCAGAGAACCTGGCCGCGTTCGTGGTCAAGACCTTCCAGAACACCCAGAACTCGCAGATAGCCTTCAGCCCGGAGTTCACCTCCTGCCTGAGCTGCGGCAAGACCGCCCGCGGGCTGAGCGACACCTGCCCGTACTGCCACTCCCCCAACGTGGAGGGGATCACCCGCGTCACCGGGTTCTTCTCCAAGACCTCCGGGTGGAACAAGGGCAAGCTGGGCGAGCTGAAGGAGAGGACCAGGAACATCATTTCCTGAGGTCAACGAGGGCGCAACCCTCCCCTTATCTTCTCTTTTACTTTTTACTGATCTTTCCAAACGTTTATGTAGGCTCGACATCGAAATACAAGGGACGGTATCGACCATGGTCCGAATACAGGTCACCGAGCATAGGATGGTCAACATTCACCGGAGCAGCCTGTGCGAGAACTGTTGCGTGCAGAACTGCACCACCTTCAACGGCAGTCGGATCGTCGAATGCCTGGAGTTCCGGCCGATGCTCTCGGTGTTCATGAAATGCCGCAGGTGCGGGAACGTCTACGACCCGTACCGCAGCCTGTGCTCCCTCGATTACGAGCTCTGCCCGGAATGCAACCACGTCGGCAAAGGCGTTCCCGCCATCACCCTGGTCTGGAGGGAATGATCATCCCAACAGGCGGGGACCGATGAGCTGCCACAATATCAGGAAGAGCACGAACATCGCCAGGGCGTAGGTTATCTTTCCCACGTACTTGACACGCTCCGCTTCGCTGGTGTTCTTCTTGAACCTCTTCACCAGGGCGTCCAGCCCGTCACGGAAGAGATATCCGCCATCCAAGGGCACCGCCGGCAGGACGTTGGTCATCCCGACCATGAGATTGATCCAGAACACCCAGTAGGCGCAATTGGCCAGCACCCAGAACGTTCCGTCCGGGAGCGCCGACCAGGCCCCCTGCGGCTCGTACAGGTCGGTGATGGTGCTGGTCAGCGGGGCCAGGCCGTAGAACGGCAGAGCGATGTACCTAAGCGATGAGGTCACGTAGGAGCTCCAATCGTTCGCTCCGGCGTAGGGGGTTGCCAGGCGGTCCAGGATGATGTTCGGGTCGTTCACTCCCGCTCCCATGTACGCGGAGTTGATGCCCATGAACCCGTAATCCTCGAAATCACCGTCGATCGTGCCGGGGCTGACCTCCTGATAATAAGCCAGTCTGCTCATCAGGGTGACGTTGGTGACCGAAGGCTCTGGGACGTATTGACCAACGTCGCGGTCGTAGACGAGCGCGGTCACGTTCACGGTCTGGCCGCCTACCGTTGAGCGAAGCGCCGCCTTCAGGTCGCTGTCGTTCCTGATCACCGTGTCGTTCAAGGAATAGATGATCATTCCCGGTTCAAGGCCGGCCTTATCAGCCGGATATCCGGACGATACCGAGGTCAGCAGGACCCCCGAGAACACTTCGGCGGTGCGCAGCTCCCCTTCAAAATAATACGAAACGTTGACCTTATCTCCCGGATCGGGACCCGAGAACTGATAGAAGTCGTCGTAGGTGCTGATGGTCTCGCCATCCATCTCCACGATCTGAGCCCCGAAACGCAGGCCGGCCATATCGGCCGGGCTGTCATCAGCCAGGCTGACGATTATGGGATTGTCGCGAACGGGTTCCACCGATCCCATCATGGCCGACGAAAAGACCAGCGCGCAGACCAGTCCGACGATGATGTTGGTGGCCGGACCCACCGCGTACACGTTCATCCGGCGGCGTTTGTCCGCTTTGACCAGGGCCTCCTCGTCCGGCTCCACGAAGGCGCCCATGGGGACGATGAGCAGAAGGAGGCCCATGGAGCGGATGTCCATGTTGCCCACCCTGGTCAGAATGCCATGCGCGACCTCGTGTATGACTATGGCCACCAGCAGCCCCAGTATACCGTACCATAGAGGTATGATCGGATTGATCCCGGGAATCCCGAGCATCATCTCCAGGCCGGGGGCGCTCTCCGCGGGGATCTGGTCTACGATGGTGGCCTCCCACATCAGCAAGGCCATCATCAGGAACATCACCACGGCGCAGATCCACTTGGCTACAGCCGCGTAGGAAAGCCAGAACCTTTTGGGGACGGCCAGGCGGTCGATGGCGCTCTTGCCTCTCTGGGTGTTCCACATCAGGAAGGGGCCGTAGGCCTTCATGCCATACCTCTTAATCCATCCCTTGCGGTCGGCCAATCGCACAAAGAAGACGAAAGCGACGATGGCCAGCAGGACCAGAAGTATGTCTTCGTACATCAGAATGCAGGAAAGAGGGCGGTATATAAAATACCTAGTGTTCGTGCGCCTTCCACATCTCGTCGTCCATGTTGTTGTAGACGGCGGACGGGTCGTCCGGTCCGCAGACCTCGCCCTCGCACTGGTGGGCTATCCGCAGTATCTGGTCCTTCTTGAGGATCCAATAGTGGATGCGCCACAGCTTCCCCTTCTTCAGGTGGACCTCTTCCTGGGTGGTGGTCAGGAATCCCTCCTCCTCCAGCCAATAGAACACGTCACGGTCCTCGGAGGTGAGCTTGTTGTCGATGACCTCGTCGGTGTACCCGAAGAAGGAAAGGATCCACTCGGCGAGCTTCTCCTGGTCCTCCCGGGACATACCTTTTTTTCCCATGGTATTGGCCAGGGCCTTCACCATGTCATCCAAGGTCACCACTGTCAACTTGTCTCTCCCCCGAGGACGGAATCGGGTTCGGGGTATAAATTAACTCAGTTAACGGATGCCAAATCAAAAATCGTCCGAAGATCCCGAACCCCATATCCCGTTGTCGCCCCACACCTTCAGATAACCGAAGAGGCCCAGGGGGACGATTATCAAAACCGCCAGGAACGCCGCCCCCAGCCCCAGTTCGTCGTCAAGCTGGCGCACGATCTCCAGGGGGGCGAGACAGGCCAGGAACAGAACGCCGATAGCATAGCAGTACTTCAGGAACACCAGTTGGAACCACTCCTTCCAGGTGCCCTCGATCATTATGTCTCGGTCGTTGCGACTGATGTTCTCCTCGGTTTCGTCATCGGAGTGCTTTACCACTAAACGTCTTTTGCTTGCCATGCTCCAGCTCAGCGGAAGTGACAGGCCACCAGATGTCCGTTTCCTTTGTCCTCTAGCCTTGGCTCCACCTCTTCGCAGATAGCTTCACGATACTTGCAGCGGGTATGGAACCGGCAGCCCTTCGGAGGATTGGCCGGGGATGGTATGTCGCCACTGAGAGGCACCCTCTTTCGCTTCAGTTTAGGGTCCGGAACTGGTATGGAGTTCAGCAGGGCCTCGGTGTATGGGTGTAATGGTCTATCGAATATCGTCTTCTTATCGCCGATCTCCGCAATCTTTCCCAGGTACATGATGCAGACGGTGTCGCACATGTACCTTATGGTGGATAGATCGTGGGAGATGAACATATAGGTGAGGTTCATCTCTCTTTGTAGATCGTTAAGAAGGTTGAGTATCTGTGACTGAACAGATACGTCAAGGGCCGAGGTAGGCTCATCAAGCACTATGAAGTTGGGGTTTAGGGCTAAAGCCTTGGCCACTCCTATCCTCTGTCTCTGTCCTCCACTGAACTCATGCGGATATCGATAGATGTGCTCGGGGGCGAGTCCAACCCTTTCCATCAATTCTTTGACGCGATTGGTGATTCCGATACCGCTTGATATGCCGTGCAATTTCATTGGTTCGGCGATTATGTCCTTGATGAGCATGCGTGGATTGAGCGAGGAATAGGGATCCTGAAACACGATCTGCATGTTCCTCCTTAATAGGCGCAGGTCATCAGGGCTACGTCTGTTCAATGCGTAATCGTCTCTGATCTGCTCTAGCTCAGGTATGGAGCCTTTCTTCTTCCCCTTGGCCTGCGGGTTCTTGTCGAGCAAGGCCTGCTCTTCAGATTCGAGCTCCAGCATCCTCTCGCGCAGGTTCGCGGGCATATCGTAATAAACATTACCAGCCGTAGGCCGGGTTAGCATCAATGTGCATCTTCCAGCGGTGGTCTTCCCGCAACCGCTTTCCCCGACCACCCCCAGAGTGGATCCCCGGTTAATGCTGAGACTGATATCGTCCACTGCTTTTACATTGCCTAGGCTCCTTCCCAGTAGCCCGCCGCGAATCGGGAAGTATTTTTGCATGTGGCGAATCTCGAAAAGGACATCATCATCACTCATTGTTCTTCACCTTCCCGTACAGATGGCAGGCCACTTGGTGGTCCTTCTGGATATCGATGAGCAGGGGCTTCTCCACACTGCAGATCGGCATAGCGAAAGGACAACGCGGGTGGAAACGGCATCCCAGGGGCGGATGCAGAAGATTAGGAACGCTTCCGGTAATGACCTCGAGATGTTCCGCGGTGCTTGTCACGCTTGGGATGGAATTAATCATACCTTGCGTGTAGGGATGCAGAGGCTCAGCGAATATATCATCGGTCGCTCCGATCTCTACTATGTTCCCAGCATACATGACCCCTATTCTTTCGCAGACCTCGGCCACCACTCCTAGGTTATGGGTGATCATCAATATGGTGGTCCCCATCTCCTCCTGGAGCTCCCTCATCAACTTCAAGATCTGAGCTTGAATCGTGACATCGAGCGCCGTGGTGGGCTTGTCGGCTATGAGCAACTTGGGCTTGCAGGCCAGGGCCATGGCGATCATGACCCTCTGCTGCATTCCCCCGGACAGCTCGTGAGGATAGTTATTAATGATGTTGCCGGGGTCCGGTATGCGTACTAGTCTCAGCATTCTCACCGCTTTCCCCATGGCCTCGGTCTCCAACCTCTTCTTGTACGAGTTCAATAGAGGGACCTTGTTCATTACCATTATCAGTATATCGTCTGGGTCCTTACTCATGCGTACGAGCGCCCTTTCCTCTCTCTTCATGTTCCAAAGGGCAAAGCCGTTCCTCTTTATCTTGTGAAGATCACTACCGCAGTAGGGGCAACGACGATGTCTGGAAGTGAGGGACGAACTGCATACCGCGCACTTGGGCTCCTCCAATTCAGGTGCTGTAGGTTCGGGGGGCGTCTTAGTCTTCAACTTGTCACGCGCTTCCTCAAGACGCAACAAAGCCCCTTTAATCAGGTCCTGCGTTTCATGTAAATACAGTATCTCAGTGAGCTGGAAACCTATAGTGAACACCGGGTTCAGAGCAGACATCGGTTCCTGGAAGATCATCGAAATCTGCTTTCCGCGTATCTTCCTCATCTGGTTCTTAGACCTTCTTAGTATGTCATAATTGTCTAGCTCGGGAGCGATCTCCTCCATACGTTTCTTGATAGTCGATGGGTCAGCTCCTAGTTTCTCTTCGTTTTCCAGTTCCACAAGCTTCTGGTGCAGCTCAACGGGAAGGTCTAGAAGTATTCTCCCTTGCTCGATCTTGCCAGGCGGGGAAGGTATGAGACGCATAATACTGTTGGCCGTCACGGTCTTTCCACATCCGCTCTCTCCAACCAGCCCGAGCGTTTCACCATGTTTGATTTCGAGGTCCACGCCGTCGATGGCCTTCACAACACCCGATTTGGTATAGAAATTTACGAAGAGGCCGGCTATTTTTATGAAGTTCTTGTCTTCCATCTTACTCACCTCTTCATCCTAGGATCGAGTATGTCCCTCAGGCCGTCACCGACCAAACTGAATCCCATCGTGAACAACAGAATGAACAGGCCTGGGAAAACAACGGTCCACCAGTACCCTGCGACGAACCACTGCTGTCCATCGGACACCATTCTGCCCCATTCCGCATACCCGGTATCGACGCCGAAACCGATGTAGCTCAGGCCTGCCGCGGTAAGTGCGACCGATCCTATGTCCATGGTCACAGCCACGATCAGTGGGGTGAGGGAATTGGGTACCACGTGGCGGAATAATATCCTACTGCTCTTCGCACCTATGGCCCTGGCAGCCTCGACGTAGGTGTTCTCCTTGATGGCCAGTACCTGCCCTCGTATCAATCGGGCATATGATGGCCACCACACGACAATCAAAGCTAATATTATGCTGTTCAAGTTCTTGCTGAGGATGCTGGACACGGCCATGGCAAGGATCAGCGCGGGAAGCGAGAGGAATATGTCCGTGACCCGCATTATAGCCAGGTCTACCTTACCTCCA
>JAKPZB010000027.1 GCA_029560215.1 Methanobacteriota archaeon
CAGACCGGCGCGCGCGCCGGACTGCTGGCCATGCACGAGACCCTCGGCAAGCTGGAGAAGGAGGTCTCGGAGCTCCAGGCCCTGCGCGATTCCCTGCCCGGGCTTGAGGCGATGGAGAAGGATTATCTGGAAGCCAAGGCCGCCGCGGAAAGGCACGCCGCCCTGCGCGAATCGTTCCTCGCACGTCGGAGGCTGGAGGAGGAACTGGCCGCCCGGTTGGCCGACCTGGCGTCCCTAAAGGCCGAGGGCGAGCAGGCGGCCAAGGAGATGTCAGGCCTGCCGGACACCGAGGCCAGCCTGGCCACGGTGGAGGCCGTTCTGAACGAGGTCCGGGAGCTGCTCTCCTCCATCGCCGCCCAGGTCCGGTTGGCGGAATCGGAGGCCGCCCGGCTCCGCGCCGAGCTCAAGGTATCGAAGCAGAAGGCCGAGGAGATCGCCGAGCTGGGCGAGGACAGCAACTGTCCCACCTGCCAGAGGCGCATGGGGGCGCAGTACACCGACCTCCTTCACCGCTACGGGGAGGAGCAGAAGGCCCTGGAGGAGGGCGCCTTGCTACAGGACGAGGTCCGGAGGGGGCTGACGGAGCAGCGTTCGCGCGCCGAGCAGCGCCGGGAGGCCCTGGAGGCGAGGAGGTCTAAGCTCCTTTCGCAGTCCCGATTGAAAGCGTCCCTGGAGGAGAGGGCGCGCAGATCGCAGCAATCCTTGAACATCACGCGGGAGAAGGTGGAGTCCCTGCAGAAACAGCTGGATTCCTTGGGACCGGCGGAGTATGACGCTCAGGCGCATGACGCCGCCAAACGCCGGGCGGCCGACCTGGAGCCATCCCACCTGGCCCTGAACCGGGCCCAGGCCAAGATGGAGCGCCTGCCCCTGGCCCTGGAAGAGAAGGAGAAGATGTCCCTGGCCGTGTCCAATGAGGAGGAGACGCTCCGCGTTGCCTCCCAGGAGCGCCGGGCTTTGGCCTTCGACGTGAAGGTCCTTCAGCTGAAGAAGAAGGAATACGAGGAGGCGCGGGAGAACGAGGAGCGCCTGGCCCAGGAGATAATCCGGGCGGAGGGCGAGCAGCGCCGCCTGGCCTTCGAGATCGACTCGTTGCGGAAACGGGCGGAGGAGCTGGAGGGGCTGCGCACCAAGCATTCCGCATTGACGAGGGAGCAGGAGACCCTGAACCGCCTGAGCCAGGTGATGAGGGGGTTCAAGGAGAACGTCATCTCCCGCATCGTGCCCACCCTATCGGACGTCTCCTCCGACCTGCTGTCCCAGCTCACCGAGGGCAAGTACGGCGGCATGCGCCTGGACGAGAACTATCAGATGTGGCTATACGACCAGGGGGAGGAGTTCCGTCTGGAGCGCTTCTCCGGCGGAGAGGTCGACCTGGCCAACCTGTGCTTGCGTTTGGCTATATCACGGATGATCATGGAGCGCTCCGGCAACCAGCTGAACTTCCTGGTGCTGGACGAAATATTCGGTTCGCAGGACCAGTCGCGCAAGCGCAGCATATTGGAGACCCTGGGACAGCTGCAGAAGCAGTTCCGGCAGATACTGCTCATAACGCACATAGACGATGTCAAGGACAACGTCAGCGCCGTGCTCAGGGTGCAAGAAAAAGAGGATGGTTCCAGCACCGTAGTGCTGGAGGATTAGGTTTACTTCTGGTCCACGACGTGGATGAGGTGCCAGCCGAACTGGGTCTTCACGGGTCCCACGACCTCGCCCTTGGCGTGGTTGAAGGCGGCGTCCTCGAACTCCTTCACCATCATGCCCTTGCCGAACCAGCCCAGGTCCCCGCCCTTCCTTCCGGAGGGGCACGTGGAGTACTGCTTG
>JAKPZB010000082.1 GCA_029560215.1 Methanobacteriota archaeon
TATTACGCCGGTCCGAAGATCGAGAAGGCCGCCGCCCAGGGCAGCAAGCTGCTGGACCTGCCGTACTCCGTCAAAGGCATGGACATGGCCTTCTCCGGAATATTGACGGCCGCCGTGGCCCACCGCAACAAGGGCGAAAGCATAGAGGACATCTGCTTCAGCGTGCAGGAGACCTGCTTTGCGATGCTCACGGAGGTGACGGAACGGGCCATGGCCCACGTGGAGAAGGAGGAGGTGCTGTTGGGCGGAGGCGTGGTCCAGAACAAACGCCTGCAGCGCATGGTGCAGGAGATGTCCGAGGCCCGCGGCGCCCGCATGTTCGTTCCCGACCGGACGCTGTGCATGGACAACGGAGCGATGATCGCCTGGACCGGCCTGGTGATGCACGAAGCTGGGATAGAACATCCGATGGAAACGACCACCGTCGATCAGCGCTTCCGCACCGACCAGGTCGAGGTCACCTGGCGCTGACCCGGTTCATCTGTTTTGAGATTATGGCGTCAAGCGCCTGAAGGAAGTCGATCTCCTTTCCCAAGGGGATCGTCGCCCCGCTGGCGATGTTGTGACCGCCGCCCACGCCTCCCACTGAAGCGGCGGCGTCGCTCATGGCCACGGACAGGTCCAGGCCATCCTTGTCCACCAGCTTCCGGGTCCCGCGGGAGGACACCTTGAACTCCCGGTCCATTCGCGTCAAGCAGATGGTGGCCTTGTCCTGGTCGCCCACCCACTGCATGACCAGCCCGCACAGCTCGCTCGACACCTCCTTGTGCGGCGACTCGAAGTGCTGGATGGCGATCTCCTTGGAAAGCCCGCGCTCCGCCGTACGCTTGGCGGCGTTCAGCAGCATCTCGTCATACTCCTTGACCAGCGATTCGGCGCGCTCCCTCGCTTCCTTCACACCGAGAAGCATGGCCAGTCCGAGCGAGGTTTCTTCGACGCGCCCGCAGGCGTTTATCAGACGGGTCAACTGGTAGGCCCGGGAATTGTCCTGCGGGAAGAAGTAATCGGGGGCCAGTTCGTCCTCGAGGCTTCCCAGCGAGCAGCCCTGTTCCAGCAGGCGCAGGGAGATGAGGGACGACAGACGTCTCCTTCCCCCCTCGTCCAGACCGTCCCAGGTGCTCTCCGCCCTGACGTTGGCCTCTTGCAGCAGCCTGGCGATGCCCTGCGGATCTCCGCTCACCCCTCTTATGAAGGGATGCGTGGTCCGCATCAGCCCGTCGCCGACCGGTCCGGGTGGCAAGAGCGAGCCCTTCTTCTCCTGCACCAGGTTCCTCTTGGTCCCCTCGTTGTAAAGGTGGGCGTTCACCCCGCTCAACCCCTGCAGGTGCTGGCGGTCCCCGACCATGCCGGCGAAGGCCATGGGCAGCAGGTCCCAGTTGCCCTCGTCGACGGTGACCGCCAAGAGCATCGAAAGCGTGCTGGCGCAGGCGTACCGCGCCCCGTCCACCTTGAGCACCGACGGATTGAGGTGCAGCACCTTGTCGGAATCCTTCTCCGGGCGGTGGTGGTCCAGCACGATCACCTTGACCCCCAGGGACTCCAGGGCGGTCAGGTTGCTCGAGCCCATGTCGGCCACGATGAGCAGATCGACGCCCTTGACCAGGCTGGCCTGTATCGCGGGAAGGTCGAAGCTCTTCAGGTTGGTGGTCTGCGAGCCTTTTCCGGCCCGGACCAGCATGGAGGTCAGAACGCTGGCGGCGGCTATGCCGTCGGCGTCATTATGAGAAAAAACGCGCGCCTCGGTGCATTCGCGCACCGCGGTCGCGGCTAAGGAAAATCGAAGTAAGAGGTTTTCCGGAAGGACGCTGGCGTCCATGTCCCACTCACTCGATGAGCAGCTCGGCGTTCTTCAGAGAGTAGTTCCAGTCTGCGGGCAGGACGTCCTTGTTCTTGTAGTACTTCACCAGACGCCTGATCTTGGACTCCACGAGCTGAAGCCCGCGGCGGTTGGAAACGTCCCCGCGGTTGCCGTTCTGTATGTGCAGGTTCAGGTTGATGGCCTTCCTCATCAGGGCCATCAGGTCCTCGGGCAGCTTGGGGGAAAGTCCGTTCTCGTTCAGTATCTCCAGGACGGTCTTGCCGGTGGCCAGCCTGACGCTGGGCACGGCGTGCTGGTCCCTCAGGACCACACCGATCTTGGAGGTGGTCATGCCTTCCTTTCCAAGCTTGACCACCAATTCGACTACCTCTTCGTTGGACAGCGGGACCCACTCGGGGTTCTCGGTCAGCAGGGGCCTCCTGGAACGGGAAGAGCCCCTTCTCCTGGCGTGCATTCTTGCCATGTGAACATCATCCTATGTTGATATCGTAAATGATTTACTTCGTTGGTGGCGGCGAAGTGACCGTCTATTTCACTCCTACTATTTAAGAGTTAGACACTTCCCCAGCTTGTTCCGCACCGCCTCCCTGGCCCAGGCGATCTGCTCCCGGTACTCGCATTCCGGGAAGGCCAGGTTCTGCGGCAGTTCGTCCATCAGCTCCCAGCCCATCTCCCCCTCTCCCACTTCCCTGCCGAGAACCCCGGCGAACACCACCACCGCTCCCATGGGCTGGCAGTCCAGGACCTCCAGCTCGAAGCCGCACTCCTCCCGGTACTCCCTTTTTATCCCGTCCAAGGGGGTCTCGAACTCCTCCAGCTTTCCGCCGGGCATCTCCCACCCGCCGCGCTTGGGGTTGTAGACCATCAGATAGCGGTCCCCCCGGAAACCTATGGCATAGACGTTAGGCAGTTGGATCACCGCTTCATTTCAAACGTCCAGGGAGAGGGATTATCCCTATTTATCCGATTCCCGTATACCGGAACGTGTCCGGCAAGGGGAGTGCCGATCTCCCGAGAGATCTGGTGATCATAACGGTCGAGCCAGGCTGCCAGGAGTCCATCGACCTGCAATGGGAGATGCGGCGGGAGCTGGACGCTATGTACAACGAAATCACGCTCGACCCACCGCCACTGGAGCAGTTCCGGCTCCCCCGGGCCGCCTTCCTTATCGCCTGGTTGGACGAAATGCCCATAGGCTGCGGGGCGATCGCCATCCTGGATGAGCGGACCGCGCACTTCAAGCGCGTCTTCGTAAGGCCGGGGTTCAGAGGGCACGGTTTCGGCCGCCGCATCATGAATGCACTGGAGGCTAAGGCCGTCGAGCTCGGTTATTTGATATTGTTCCTGGAGACCGCCGATCAGCAGCTGGAGGCGATCGGCATGTATTCGTCCATGGGATACAAACGGGTGGCGTGCGACGGTCGGGTTCCATGCTCGGAGCACAGCATCTGCTTCGAAAAGAGACTGTGATCAGCCCTTCTGGACCACGATCATGGCATGGTCCCTTTCGAACGGCTCCAGGTCCACGATCTCCAGGACCTTGAAGCCCTCCTTCCTGAGGTAGGAGGCCGCGTCCTGGAAGACGTCCCGCGGTTCCCGGGTCACGTCCTCCGAACGGGCCTTTACGGCCAGCATGCCGTACGGCGCGGAGAATCGCTTCATGGCCTTGGCGAACATCCCCGCCTGGTTCTTCTGAGCCACGTCCTGGTACACCACGTCAACCTTTTCGATCAGGAAGGCCAGGTCATCCGGTTTCGTCGCGTCGCCCAGTATCGGCATCATGTTCGGACGGTCCTCGCATACCCCCACCAGATCGCGGAACATGCGCGGCGATATCTCGACAGCGTACACCCTGCCCCACGGGACGATATCGGAAACATGGGAGGGAGTGGTGCCGCTCGAAGCGCCCAGGTAAAGCACATGCGAGTCAGGCTTGAACGGGAAGGAAGCGCCGCCCTTGCGGATGAAGGCGCCCAGCTTGCTGCGGTCCGGGGACCATTCCCGGTACTCCTCGCCTTCCTGGGAGAACAAACGCTCGCCATAGACGCGCTTGCCAGGGGCGAGGTTCTTGGTCAGGACCATATCCCCGGAGCGGAACACCCCCGGGAACCTGGAGCCCTCTATGCGCAGCTTGGCCTCGCCCATGCTCCTGCCATGACCGACAAAATATTAAGCGTTTCACCGTCATCGTTTCCCCATGGCGGGGACGGAGGAGGCCAAGCGCATACAGGAGCTCACTGAGCGCATCGCTCAGCTGGAGGAGGCCATCCGCCAGGTCTCCGTGCCGTACTCGCAGCTGGCCGCCCAGCTGGCCACCTTCCAGGACATCGTGGGGAAGTACTTCCGGCTGATGGACCTCTACCAACGTTACGGCGTGGTGTCCATCGACACCATCCTGCCGGAGGTCAAGGACCCCATCTCCAAGGACATCCTGCGCATTCTGCTGGACCGCCCCGGCCTGAACATCTCGCAGCTCGCCGACGAGCTGAAGGGAAGGAGGGGCAGCTCGTCCAGGCGCATCGTGCGGGAGAAGCTCAACGAGCTGGCGGAGAAGAAACTGGTGGTGGAGGAGGCGGGAAGGAACGAGCGGTCGTACCGCCTCTCCGAGGACCTGGTGAAGAGGTGGTCACAGGTGCTCGGTCTGACCAAGTAGGGTGACCGCTCATACACAGGTGCATGAGACCATATGCGACGTGGGACAAGAAGGTCGAGGCGCGGGTGCAGATAACGACGATGATAAGGTGAGAAGATGAGCGACAACGATATGCCGGACCCGGAACAGTTGAGACAGATGTTCACCGTGCTCTCCGAGCAGGTGCCAAAGCTCCTGGACAGCGTTACCAAGGTGCTCTACGGGGCGCAGGAAGGGACCAAGTTCGGTGAGTCGGTGGCAGCCTTCTACAAGGCGTTGCGGGACGCGGGGATGAGCAACGAGCAGGCTTTCGAACTGACCAAGGACTACATGTCCAATCTCAGCCTCGGGGGAATGCTCAAGAACATGGTAGGCGGCGCGGCCCACAAGGACGACTGAGGGTATCGATGGTCAGGACACAAAAACAAAAGGAGGATGGCCAGGCGACCATTTACATCGCCGCGGCCGTTCCCGGGCTGCTTCTCAGCCTGGGCTTCGCGTACCTGCGCATGCGCAAGCGGGCCAAGCAAGAGGGGCGCCGGTTCTTCCAGGCCCTGGTGCGGGAGGGCGTCCCGGTCCCAGAGGCCAAGGAATTGGCGGACCTCTACGTGACCAGCATCTCCCTGACCCAGATGATCAGGGGGATGGGCCCGTTCACTTCCTGAACAGGTATTCCGCGATACCGAAGCCGGCGTCCTCGCCGTCGTCAATGCGCCACTTGGCCAAGGTCTCGAACATTATGGAGCCGCGTTCGTTCTCGCCCTTGAACTCCATGATGGCCTTCTTCTTGACCTCGCCCTTCACGCCGTAGACCACGCCGTCCTTGTCGTACATGGCCATGAACAGGGTGTTCGGGCTTCCGTCAGCGTCGTACTCGGTGACCATGTCCACCTTGACCAGGGGAAGGTTCTCCCCGTCCACGTAGATGAACCCGGCGTCGATGTCGCCCTTGTCCATGTACAGCTTGGTGACGTTGAAGCCGAAGTCCTCGCTGACCTGGCAGGTGAGCCATACCCAGGCCCGGGGTGCGGTCCAATCCCTCTCGCCCCAGGAGTGGTCCCTCCCGCCCAGTCCCTTGATGTAGTAATCGCGGTCGTCGACCTTCAGGCTGCCCAGCACCTTGCCCATCTGCTCCAGGTGCTCGGAGGCCACGGCCGCGGCGAGCGCCTCCTTGTCGGAGGTCACGCAGTCGCGGTAGTTGAACATGGGGTTCGTACCTTCGAAGCGCAGATCGAACCTGACCTTGGCCACGGTGTCCTCGCCCTTCTTGTGGGCGGGAAGCTCGCCGTCGAAGGTCAGGTTCCAGACCTTCTCGCCCTCCACCTTGGTGAAGGTGACGCCCTTGGCGGTCAGCGTCGGACCGTCGAACTCCAAGGCCTCCTTGGTGCCTACCAAGGTGCCGTCGGGCATCATGAAGAAGCAGAACAGCATCTTCTCGTTCTTGTTGGGTTTCAGGCCTAGGCGCATGAATCCGCAGATGTCGTTTCCGCGGTCATAGAAACTGAAATAGAAACTTTCGTTCCAGTTCTTCTGTTCGCCCTGCTCGTGAATAATGTCGGTTTCCACTGGAATCATCCTTCCCTGATGTAGATCAGGCCTTCGTTGCCGTCAAGGGTTATCCTCTGACCCGTTATGAAGATTTTCGTTGCCCCCTTCACCGCGGTGACCGCCGGGATGCCGTATTCCCTGGACACCACCGCCCCGTGCGAGAGGATGCCGCCAGTCTCCGTGATCAGGCCGGCGATCTTGGAGAACACCGCCGTCCAACCGGGGTCGGTGTTGGAGGTGACCAGTATCTCCCCCTCCCTTACCTCGGGCAACTGCTCGATGGAATCCACCACCCGCACCGGTCCGGTGGCCACGCCCGGGCTGGCGGACGTCCCGGTGAGCTGCGTGGAGTTCTCCACCATCTTCACAGTGTCGTCGAACTCCACCGCCCCCTTGAAGAACTTCGGAGGAAGTTCGCCGCGCCAGTCCATGAACTCCTTGCGGCGTTCCGGGATCTTGTCCAGGGCGTCCTTGCCCTGTCCTTTGGCCAGGGCGAAGATCTCCTCCTTGGAGAGGAAGAAGATATCATCCTCCCTGGCGATGATGCCCTTCTCCAGGAAGCGGCGGGCGTATTCCATGTACACCCGGCGCTGCCGGTAGATGATGTGGTCCAGGTAGTAGCGCTGGTTCTCCCGGAACATCAGGTAGGTCTGGGCGAAGCCCTTGATGATATTGAACATGCGGACCTTGAGCCATCCCCGCTCGATCTGGCGTATCTTGGAGGCGATCTCCCTCTCCACCTCCTCCCTCTCCCGGACCTTGCGTCTCTCCAGCTCCTCCAGGTCCACCGGGGGCGATGAGACCAGGGAGCGCACGATGTCCGCCACCAGCCGGGGGTCCTCGCCCCAGCGGGGGAAGTAGATCTCTCTGGTGTGGGAGCGATGCCCATAGGCCTTCAGGAACGATTCGAACTCCTTGGCATAGTTGGACATCCTATCGTCCGAGCGCATCTGCACCAGAACGTCGGCGGAGCTGAGGCCCAGCACCTTGTCCTTGACGTAAGGGTCCGCCCGGGCGACGTTGGCCAGATGGTTCAAGGCGATATTGGTCTCGATGGTCTTGTTGCCCTTCAACCCGCTGATGACCCTGGAATAGAGGACGCCCTTGTCGTCGCCTATCCAGTCCTGCAGCCAGCGCTTCATGATCATGTTCATGCCAATGGAGTGCCCGACCATGCCGTAGCGGATCAGCCGGTAGTGCTTCACTATCTGGCCCTCCATTTCCCAGATCACGTCCTCAAGCTCATCGTCGGGGACCTTGGTCAGATCCCTGACGTCGAACTCCTCCGCCCATTTCATGTACCGCCGGGCCCAACGCTTGTAGGCCTTGTCCGTCCTCAGTATGTTGCCGTCCCAATCCAGGACGGTCGTCCGGAGCATGGCCAGCACTCTCTTCCCAGTGCGGAAGTCGGCGTTGACGATGCGCTGGTGGTCCCGCTCCGGGAAGTAGTTCAGCAGCTCCTTGGTGCGGGAGAACTTGGGATTGTACATCAGCATGCCCTCCAGCACCTCGGCGTTGAAGTACACATGGCCCTTGTGTATCTTGAGCAGGGGCTGGTTGGTCAGCTCCTTGTAGCCCATTATCGCGCTGCCCTCCCAGTTGACATACTTGGTCAGCCACGGGCCGAGCAATGAGAAGAAAAGCGGCGACGTCACGTCCGCCCAGTACTCGTCCCCGTAACCGCGGGTCCACAGCGTGAGGTCCCCGCCGATGGTGGTCACCGGCCGGGACTGGAGCAGGAATATCTTGTCGCCCTCCGCCGCCCACTCGATGTCCTGCGGGGAGCCCATCAGCTTATGGAGCCGGATGCCCAGCTTGGCCACCAGCTCCACCTTCCCCCTGGTCAGGGACGGCCGGTTGCGTTCCCCCTCCGGCACATCCACCACCTTCTCCCCTTCCGGGGAGAGGAATATCGCCTGGGCCTTGCTGTTGATCTTGGATTCCTTGACCTCTCCGGAACCGGCGTCGCAGATGAAGCGGTCGGGCGTGACCAGCCCGGAGGCTATCGATTCGCCGAGACCCCAGCTGGATTCGATTATGATCATCTCCTCTCCGCTGATGGGGTCGGAGGTGAACATTATCCCGGAGGAATCGGCGTTCACCATGCGCTGTACGACCACCGCCATGCCCGCATCGAGATGACCGATCCCCTTGTCATGTCGGTACTCGATCGCCCGGTCGTTCCAGTAGGAGGCCCAGCATTTTTTAACGCTATCGGCCAGCTTCTCGCGGGTTACGTTCAGATAGGTATCTTGCTGACCGGCGAAGGAAGCTTCCTCAAGGTCCTCCGCTATCGCCGAGGAGCGAACCGCCCACAGTCCGGAAGGACCGAACTGCTCGGTCTCCTTGAGCAAACGCTCCGCAAGCTGGGGGTCCATTTCCCCAGCCATCATCCAGGCACGGACGCTCTCCGCGCAGCGGACCACCTTCACCGCGTCCTTGTAGTCCAGGTCCCTGAGCGCGTCCAAGATTCGCTGACGCAAGTGATTACGGTCCAGGAACAGTTCGTAGGCGGAGGTGCTGACCACCCACCCTTCCGGCACCGGGAACCCCGCGGCCATCAGGTCCATCAGGTTGCGGGCCTTCCCGCCTATCTCCACGACCTCTCCCTTCGCCGACAACGAGATGATTTGCTCTCCCAAACGATCCCTCTGCCACATGGGGCGTGAAGGGAACGTCTTGTTCCGTATATACGGTTTCTATCGGTCTCCACTGGCGCAATTATGAATAACCCCCCGCCAATATCCAGGGGGATGAGGGAAACATTGGAATGGCTGGCCGCCTCGGTGGCCGGCGGAATCGACCGGGAGTGCGCCTTCAACGAGAGGGCCGCCGAGGTGGGCATGGGGGCGGACGGAACGCCCACCTGCCGCATCGACCAGGTCGCCGAGGACCTGCTCCTGAAATTGATGGATGAGAGGGACGTTCCCCTGAACGTCCTGAGCGAGGAGGCCGGGTATATCGATCGGGGGTACGAGCGCACCCTGGTCATGGACCCGGTGGACGGCACCTACAACGCCTTGATGGGCGTGCCGTTCTACAGCGTGTCCCTGGCCGTCTGCACCAAGAGCATGAACGACGCCACCCATGGCATCGTCCGGAACCTGGTGACCGGGGACCAGTTCTACGCGGAGAAGGGAAAAGGGGCGACCTGGAACGGACGGTCGATCCACGTCCGCAAGTGCGACAAAGACAGCTCGGTCCTGTTCGTCTATCTGGGCAAGTTCTCCGCGGCCACCGCCAACGGTGTGCTGCGCAAGGCCCGCCGGACCCGTTCCATGGGCTGCTCGTCCCTGGAGATGTGCCTGGTGGCGGCAGGACTGGCGGATGGGTTCTACCTGCATTCCGAGGTGTACCAGAGGGCCTTGAGGGTGGTGGACATCGCCGCCAGCTCCCTCATCCTGAGGGAGGCGGGCGGGGAGCTTTACGATCTCGACGGGAAGGTCCTGGACATGAGCCTGGACCTGGAGGTTCGGGCCAACTGCCTGGCCGCGGGAGACCCGTCTTTGCTGAGGTGGCTGCTATGAGGTTCGGGATGAGCGTGAACATGAACATACCCGACGCCCCGCGCATGGCCAAGAGGACCTTGGACCTGCTCAAGGGGCACGAGGTGCTGCTGGAGACGGAGATGGCCGAGAGGTTCAAGACCAAGGGCCATCGCCTGGAGGACATGAAGGTGGACATGATGGTGACCGTCGGCGGCGACGGGACCATCCTCAGGGCGCTGCAGCACAACAAGGCGCCGATATTCGGCATCAACGCCGGGGACCTGGGCTTCCTCACCGTGGTCTCGGAGGAGGAGCTGGAGGAGGGCATCGACAACGTTCTCCGAGGCAACTACGAACTGGACGAGCGCATCAAACTGCAGACCACCGTGGGCGGCAAGCGCATGCTGGACGCCATGAACGAGGCGGTGCTGCACACCGCCCACGTGGCCAAGATCCGCCACTTCCAGGTTTTCGTGGACGGGGAGATGGCCATGAATGTGCGGGCCCACGGCATCGTGGTGGCGACCCCCACCGGCTCCACCTGTTACGCCATGAGCCTGGGGGCGCCGCTGATCGATCCGCGGGTGGAGGCCCTGGTCATAGCTCCCATGGCCCCCTTCAAGTTCTCCGCCCGGCCGGTGGTGGTGCCGGCCAGCAGCCGCATCACCGTGCAGGTGGTGCGCCCGAAGGAATGCGTGGTGGTGATCGACGGCCAGCAGGAGCTGCTCATGGCCGGTAACGAGAACGTGGAGTTCAAGGCCGCCCCGGACCGGGCCCGGTTCGTTAGCTTCGGGAGGGGCTTCTACGCCCGGACCAGGGAGAAGCTGATGGGGACCCTATGCTGAAGGTCAAGGCCATCGACCGCAGCCTCCTGGAGATGATCAACGAGGCCGCTCGTGACTCCCTGCCCAACGAGTTCGTGGCCATGCTCCGGGCGGAGGAAGGGGTCATCCAGGAACTCCTGCTCCTTCCGGGCACCCTGCAGGGGGAGGACTCCGCCACCTTGATGATGCACATGATGCCCATAGACTATTCCGTGGTAGGCACGGTGCACTCCCATCCCGGTTACAGCAACCGGCCTTCCCGGCAGGACCTGGAGCTCTTCCGCCGTTACGGGTACGTTCACATCATCACCTGCCTGCCCTACAACGAGGGCAGCTGGCGCGCTTACGACGGGCTCGGACGCCGCATGGATCTGCCGGTGGTCGAGCTCTAGAACACCTTGCTGTTGGGCCCGATGTTGCCGCGGGCCCGGGCGCCCATACCCACCACGGTGCCTTCCCAGATCACCGTTCCCGGTTCGATCATGGCGTTGATGCCGGTCTTCACGTCATCCCCCATGACCACTCCCAGCTTGCGCCGTCCGGTGCTGAGCATCTGCCCTTTGGTGGTCACCCGCACCGTCCGGTCGTCGAAGCGCAGGTTGGCCACCTTGGTCCCGGCGCCGAAGTTGCACCTCTCGCCGATGATGCTGTCTCCGACGTAATTGTGATGCGGCACATGCGTCCTCCTCATGACGATGGAGTTCTTGATCTCCACCGCGCTTCCGATGCGGACGTCCTCGCCAAGACAGGTGGACGGCCGGATGTAGCAGTTGGGGCCGATGTCGCAGCCCTTGGAAATGTAGACGGGGCCTTCGATGTAGCTCCCGCCTCTCACGAGCGCTCCCTCCTCCACCACCACCTCGCCCTTGAGCACCGCGCCCTCCTCGACCGTGCCGCGAATGTCGCGTTTCAGCCGGCCCATGAGGAACTCGTTGGCCCGCAGTAGCTCCCAGGGGTAGCCGACGTCCATCCACTCCCCCCTGATCTTTCTCACCGCGACCTCCATCTGAGCGGCCATCATGTTCAGGGTGTCGGTGAACTCGTATTCCCCGCGAGGAGACCTCCCGGTCTTCCTGATATGTTCGAAGACCTCGGTGGTGAGGCCGAAGAAGCCGCCGTTGATCAGATTCGACGGCGGGTCGGCCGGTTTCTCGATGATTTTTACCAGCCTGCCGTTGTCGTGCTGCACCACCCCGAACCGCTGCGGCTCCGGGACCTCCACGGCGCCCATGAACGGCCGGCGGTCCTTCTGGAACGCGGAGACCATCTCGGCCACCGCCTCCGGGGCCATGACCACGTCCCCGTTAACGCAGACGAAGTCGCCGTCCATGACCCCTTCCGCCACCCCGATGGCGTTGGCGGTCCCCAGTCGCTCCTTCTGCTCCAGGTAGCTGAGCTCCACGCCCATCTGCCGCCCGTCGCCGAAGAACTCCTTGACCCGATTGGCCTTCCAGCCCACCAGTATCACCTGTTCCTTTATCCCGGCGTCGCCCAGCGCCCGCACCAGGTGGGCCAGGTACGGTCGTCCGGCCACGGTCAGCAGCGGCTTGGGGATGTTGGTGGTGAGCGGTCTGAGGCGGGTGCCCTCTCCGGCGGCCAGTATGAGCGCTTTCATTTGCATCCTTCCCATTGAAATTGGCTGTCAGCTATTAAATGCCTGCTCAGCCCAAGGCCTTGCGGACCCGTTTCCTGGCCATCTCGGCGATCTTGTCCAGGTCATTTTTGTTCCGGGCCTCCGCGGTGAGGCGCACCTTGGGCTCGGTCCCCGACAGACGGACGAGCAGCCATCCGTGCCCCAGGTCCACCCGGTAACCGTCCACGGTGGTCAGGTCGCCCTCGATGGAGGAGAGCTCCTCGGCCAGCCTCTCCCTGACCTTTTCGCCTTTGGAGGGATCGAAGGGGAAGGAATCCCGCAGCGAGGGATAGGTCGGCAGTGTGCTCACCACCTCCTTCAGCGGCCGCCCGTCCAGAAGCTTCAGCAGATACGCGCCGGCCAGCATTCCGTCCGGGCAATAGTTCACGGAGGGGAAGATGAAGGTGCCGGAAGGCTCTCCTCCGAACGGCAGACCCTTCTTCTTCAGCGCCTCGGAGACGAACATGTCGCCCACCTTGGTGCGCGCGATCGGCCCTCCCACGATATCGTCCAGGACCATCGAGGCGTCCACCGGGGCGGCCATCTGCTTCACCTGCAGGAGCGAGGCGAAAAGGGCCAGGAGCCGGTCCCCGCTGACATAGCGCCCATCCTCGTCCACCGCCACCATGCGGTCCCCGTCCCCGTCGTGGGCGATGCCCGCCACTCCCTTGGCCTTGCACAAGGACATCAGTTCCCGCAGGTTGGCCTCGGACGGTTCGGACGGCCGTCCGGGGAAGCGCCCGTCGGGATTGGCGTTCAACGCCACGATGTCGCAGCCCAGGTCCCGGAACAGGCGGGGGCTGACCGGACCGGTGGCCCCGTTGCCGCAATCCAGGACGAGGGAGCGCTCGATCGGTCCGACCTCCTCCATGATGGTCAGGATGTGCTCGTCTATCGCCCCCGTCCAAAGGCGTTCCTCTAACATCTCGTCCCATCCGGCCTTCCGTCCGCCCTGGGCGATGAGCTTCTCCACCTCCTGCGTCTGCTCCCCGTCGAAGGCGCTCCCGTCCTGGTTCCACATCTTCACCCCGTTGTACTCCGGAGGATTGTGGGAGGCAGTGACCATGAGGCCGCAGTCGAAATGCGAAGCCGCGCAGGCCAGGGTCGGCGTGGGCACCATGCCCGCCCGGTACGGCTCGGCGCCGGCCTCGATGAGCCCGGCTGTCAGGGCGTTCACCAGCAGGTCCCCGCTGGTCCGGGGGTCCTTGCCCACCACCACCGTTCCGGATATGCTGCCCACCGCCCTGCCTATCCGCACGCCAAGCTCGGCGTCGATGTCCTTCCCTATCAGACCGCGTATGCCGGAGGAACCGAAGAGGCCCATGTTATCCGCAGGTAATCCCCGCTAAGGCATTTAATCCCTGCCCTTCCAGGCATAGCCAGCATCTCGGCCAGGACCGTTTCCGCATAGCTCGTTGTGGGATAAAAATCTGGGTGCGGAAAGGGGTTAACGGCCTATACTATATAAAAGGAACCAACGCTGGTCAACGTCCTTTATACGATAAATTTTATATATAGAATATTTCCATTACTTACTGGATAACAGGCCAGATTGGTCGATTATCGCGGAGGTCGTTCCATGGTGATGGAGAAAATCAGCTTAGACAAGGCGAAGGACATCGCGAAGAAGAAGGGTCTCAAGCCGGGCCGCGTAAAGGGCACCAACGGAGTTCAGTTCACGAAGGGCAACAACGCGAGGCTGGAGATCGTATCCTGGGAGGAGTTCGAGAAGACCCTCACCAAGAGGGGTCTCGCGGTGTTCGAGAGCGGCGGCTGGATGAAGATAATGAAGAAGACCAAGTAAGGTCTTCTTTCCAACCCAGTCAAACCCCTTAACTTCCCTTTTATCTTCTTTCAGCCTTCGATGTTGTTCAGCACCACCGTTAGATCCCTGCCATAGGCCTTCTTGAACGCCTTCCGGTCCTCCTCCATGCGCCACATCTCTAGCTGGGGGTCCCCGCTGGCGGTGACGATGAGCTTCACCGTGCGCTTGCCCACCTTGCTGAACCGCACGTTCTGAACCAAGTTCGAATGGGAACGGTCCAGGCTCTCCGCCATGCGTAATAGCGTGGAGAGGCGGACCAACGTCTGCTGGTCCTTCTGGTCCAGCTCCCTCAGGTCGGCCGCCCTCATCTTCGGGGTGCGCTTGCGGTGATACTTCGCTATGTTCGCCATGAGCAGCACCTCGCGGTTGGAGAAGCCCAACAGCTCGGCGTGGCAGATGATGTAATGCGAGTGCAGGTGATGGTCGTTGAAGGAGATGAAATCGCCCACATCGTGCAGGAACGCGGCGTGGTGCAGCAGCTCCCGCTCCTTCTTCCCCATGGTGTGCAATCCTTTCTTAGTGGCGCTGTCGAACAGCTCCAGGGCGATGGACGTGACGCGTCTGGCATGCTCCTCGTCGATGGAGCAGGCCCTTCCCAGCTGTATGACGCTTCGCTCCCGTACGGACAGTTCGCGGTAGCCCGGGAACTCCTCCAGTCCGCCGAGGTAGTCCTGCAGCATGCCGTCCCGCATGCTTCGCGGGCTGACCGCCACCTCGCTCAGCCTCAGCTCCTCCATGACCGTCTCCAGGACCATCGCTCCGGCGACGATAATGTCGGCCCTCTCCGGATTCATCCCGGGCACCTTGCGCCTGGCGGCCAGGTCCAGGGCGGCCAATTGGGGTATCAGCCTCCTCAGCTGCGAATACCTGATCACCCCGGGGCGCGAGCTGCTGTCCTGGCGCAGCAAGATCTCGCCCAGGTTGACCACGGTCCCGGAGCTGCCGAAGGCCAGGGACACCTTGCTCTGCAGTATCTCCTTCTTCGCCCTGACCAAAGAGCTCTTCACGTACTTCCGCATCTTCGAGAGCGCATCGTCCGGGACCGGGGCCTCCGGCCTCTTCACGAACATGGTGGTGAGGCGGATCGCCCCGACCTTCAAGCTCTCCAGATAGGAGTACTCGTTCTGATCGCCCATGGCCAGCTCGGTGCTTCCCCCGCCTATGTCCATGAACAGGGCGTTCTTGCGGCCGATGTGATGTCCGCTGGAGACTCCCAAGTAGATCAACCGGGCCTCCTCCATCCCCGAGATGATCTGCAGTTCCAGGCCGGTGGCCTCCTTCACCCGGTCCACCAGTTCGGAGCGGTTGGAGGCCTCCCGGGTGGCCGAGGTGGCCATGGCCACGAACTCCGTGGCCCCGTACGTCCTGGAAAGGTCGCAGAAGTTCTTTATCACCCGCACCGCCCGCTCCATGGCGCTCTCCAGCAGCAGTCCGTCGGAGAACTCCTGCTCTCCCAGCCTGACCATCTCCTTCTGCTCGCTTATCACCGTGTAGGAGCGGTTCGGGTTGATGCGCACCACCAGCAGGCGGATGGAGTTGGTACCCACGTCCAGGAACGCCACCACCTTGCCTTTATCAGGTTCGGTCATCGACGGTCACCTCCCGGCCGAAGGCCCGGGCGAACTGGCCGGCCTTCCTTTCTCCCCATTCCTTCTCCAGCGAAAGGTCGCCCTGGCCGGAGATGACGATCCTGACCGCCCTTCTGCCCGTGGCGATCTCGAGGCCGCCCACCAGCGAACCGTGGCTGCGGTCCAGGCCGTCCGCCAAGGCCAGGATGGCCGAGAGCTTGCCCACCCTCTTCCGCTCCGATTGCGTAAGTCCCTTGAACACCTTGTCCTGACGGCGCGGAGAGCGCAGGCCGTGGTAGCGGGCGATGCAGGCCAGCATCCTCCTCTCCACCTCCTCCAGGGGAAGTTCGGCCTTCATCACGATGTCCAGTGCTCTTCTCTGATGGTCCTCGGCCCCTCGGCTCAGGCCCACGTCGTGCACCATGGCCGCCATCTCCAGCAGCTCGCGGTCCTTGGGGTCCAGACGGTGCAGGCCGCGGGTGTGGTCAAAGATCAAGGTGGCCAAGGACCGGACCTGCTCGGCGTGCGCTCGTTCGATATGGAACGCCTCCGCCCATTTCCCGGCGTCCCGGACCTTGTCCACCGTCCGTCCGTTCTCCAGGTCCTTGGGCAGGTCCTTGAAACCCTGTGAACGCAGTTCATCGGCGACCCCTTGGGCGTCATAGGGGACTCTGACCATCTTCACGGCCATGGACGGGAAGTCCAGAAGGGCGTAGGAGGCCTCCGGTCCCTCCCTGGGGCGCCCCACGCTCCCCGGATTAAGGAAAACGGTACCCGCGCATTCCCTGCTCATCGGCTCGTGGGAATGGCCGGTGACGATCACGTCCGCCCGGCTCGCCTCGGCAAGATGGCGCAATCGGGATTCCGGCGTGCTCAGGGTCAGCTTCTCCGCCTCCTGCCCGGGGGAGGCATGGGTGACCAGAACGGTTCGGCCGCAGATGTCCAGGCGGAGCTCGTCCGGTAGGGAGGCCAGCCACTCGAGCTCGTCATTTCCCACCAACTCCGAGGCCATCTCCAGCTGGCGGTCGTTGATCTTCTTGCCGGCCGCGGCCCGGAGCGCCGCCCGGTCGATGTTGCCGACCACGTTCAGGACCTCGACGGCCTTCAACATGGAGATGACCTCCGCGGGTCTCGGCAACCCCACAATGTCGCCGGCGTTCAGGAAGGCGGTGGCACCGTTGGTCCGGGCGTGGTCCATCACCGCCTTCAAGGCGGCGGCGTTGCCGTGAACGTCCGATATGAGCGCGACCTTTACCGGGCAGGTATCCACCGGCCGCGGTCCCTTCAGCTTTTCCAGCAGTCGGAACAGGAAACGCTCCTGCTGCAGGCCCGACCACATCTCCACCAGCTTCGAGTGCAGCTCCCTGCGGCGGGCCTCGAAGGTCATGGCCAATCGGTCGATGGCCTTGGCCGCGGCCGGGGTCTCCTCCCGCAGCCCCGGCAGACGCTGCAGCCAGACGTCGCAGTCGTGCAGCTCGCCCACCGTGTCCTGCAGTTTCTTCAGGACCTTGAGCTCTTCCTCCAATCCGTCAGGGTAGGCGTCCCGGAACGCTTCGAGCGCATAGCGCAGGTGCTTGCCCGCAATTCGTAAGGCGTGGTGACCCTGCCAGTCCTCGTACACCGGAACGGAGTGCGAGTGCTCCATCAGCTCCTCGACGGCCACCGAGGCGTGGGCGAAGGCGTAGGGATGGAGCGCGGACGGATCGCCGTTCCATTCCCCGGCTACAGCGAGCTCCGACCTCATCTCCCCGAAGGCGCCGTCGCTCACTATGGAATCCATCATGGCTGCTATGTCCGGCTGCAGGGACGTCCGCCGGCATCTCAGCGTTTCGATCACCAGGGCCAGGCCGACCGCCTCCTCCCCCTCCCAGCCTTTGCCGATGGCGCCGAGCAGGTCCATCTGCACGTCCAGGTCCCGGGCCTCTCCCAGAGAGACGGTGACCCGCTTCACCGCCTTCCGCCAACGCCTGACCTTCTTTCCTTTGAAGCATTCCCCGAAAATGCGCAGGGCGGAGCGCAGCCGTCGGGAGGCCACGCGCATCCGGTGCACATGCTCGATGTCCTCCCCGTCGCGCACTCCATCGACCTCGGCCAGGATCGCTTCCAGCCTCTGGGCGGTCATCTTCCGCCCGTACGCGCAGAGGCTCTCGGTCAGGGTCATTCCTCCCTGTGCCAGGAGCCGCGGTTCCTTATCAGCCAGTCCTGGGAGTCCACCTTCTCCTCTCCCTTGGCCGCCCTCCTCTTCACGTAGGTTCCGTCCGGCAGCATGTCCCGGGATTTGGCATTGTCCTTCAGGTGGATCGGCAGTATCTCGTCAATGAGCTTCCTGCGATATCCTTCGTCCAGCACCGGGAACAGCACCTCCACCCTCCGTTTCAGGTTGCGGGGCATCATGTCCGAGCTGCCCAGGAAGACCTCCTCCTCCCCTCCGTTGCGGAAGTAGTAGATGCGAGCATGCTCCAGGAAACGCCCGACTATGCTGTTCACCCGGATGTTCTCGCTCAGCCCCTTCACGCCAGGGCGCAGGGCGCACAGCCCCCTGACGTTCAGGTCGATGCGCACCCCGGCCTGGGACGCCCTGTACAAGGCCTGGATGACGTCCGGGTCCAGCAGCCCGTTGAGCTTGAAGGCCAGGTACCCATCGCCATGCTCTCCGTGTCTATCGGTCTCGCGGTCGATGCGGGCGATCATCTCGTTCTTCAACGTCACCGGCGCCACCAGCAGCCGGCGGTAGGAGTCCTTGTGCGAGTAGCCGGTCAGATAATTGAAAAGGTCGGCCACGTCCGCCCCGATGTCCGGGTCGGCGGTCAGGTACCCGATGTCGCCGTAGATGCGGGCCGTCTGCGCGTTATAGTTGCCGGAGCTCATGTGGCTGTAGCGGACGATGCTGTCCCCCTTCTTGCGAACGACCAGGAGCAGCTTGGCGTGCACCTTCAGGTCCAGAAGTCCGTAGACCACGTGGACCCCGGCGTTCTCCAGCGCCCGCGCCCAGACGATGTTGTTCTCCTCGTCGAAGCGCGCCTTGAGCTCGACCACCGCCGCCACCGCCTTGCCGTTCTCTCTCGCCTCCATCAGAGCGTCGATGATCGGGGAGTGCTTGTCGATGCGGTACAAGGTGATCTTGATCGCCAGCACCTGGGGGTCGTTGGCCGCCTGCTTCAGGAAGGTGACCAGCGGAACGAAGGAGTCGTAAGGGTGGTAGAACAGCCTGTCGCGGTGCTCCACCGCGGACATCAGCGACTTCTCCGGCACCAGGTCCGCCGGCACGTAGGGAAGGAACGGCGGGTCCTTGAGGTCCGGGCGGTTCAGGGACAGCAGGTCCCAGAAGCCGACCAGGGATAGCGGGGCGTGGGAGCGGAACACCATCAGCGGATGGAGCCCGAGCTTGGTCGCGAACAGGTCCACCAGCTTGTCGGGCATGTCGTTGTCCACCTCCAAACGGATAGGGGAACCGACCCTCCGGGTCTCCACGCTCTCCTCGATGGCGGTGAGCAGATCCTCCGCCTCATCGGTGGTGATCTCGATGTCCGCGTCGCGGGTGATGCGGAACATGTGCGCGTCCCTGACCTTCATGCCCGGGAAGAGCAGGTCCAGATTGTCGGCCACCAGGTCCTCCAGCAGGACGAAGTCCTGCGCCCTTCCCTGTGCTCCGGGGATGGGCACGAAGCGGGGGAAGAGGTCCAGGGGGACCTTCACGCGGGCGTAGCGGTCCCCTCTCTGGGGATGCCTGACGCTTACGGCCAGGTTGATGCTCAGGTTGGAGATGAAGGGAAAAGGTTGATTGAAATCCAGGGCCAGGGGCGTGAGGGCTGGAAAGATCATCCGCTCGAAGTAATCACGCAATCCCTGGCGCTTGCCCGGCTCGAGGTCCTTCACCGAGTGGATGGCGATCCCGGCCGCCTTCAGTTTGGGCAGCAGGTCCCCGTACCACAGCTTGCCGTGGGCCTCCAACAGCGGCAAGAGCTCCTCACTGATGGCCTCCAGCTGCTCCAGTGGCGTCAATCCGTCCGGCGGGGCTTCCAGCGCCCCTTTCTTCAGCTGCCCTTTCAGCCCGGACACCCGGACCATGAAGAACTCGTCAAGATTGCTGCCGCAGATGGCCAGGAACTTGATCCTTTCCAGAAGAGGGTGGGTGGTGTCCTGGGCCTCCTCGAGTATGCGCTTGTGGAACCTGACCCAGCTGATCTCCCGGTTGATGAACGGCGAGTCCCCGGACCGTCTCTTGGCCTTGCTCTTGCGAACGCTTTTCTTGAGGTCTGCGCTGCTCTTCCGGGCGGGCATGAGGTTCCTTATTACATCCTACCTCCAGTATATATGAGGTTACCGTCCAGTTCATCCGTTCGTCAATATCATAACATATACTGGTACGGTCCGATTTTTTATAGTCAGGAAACGGTCGTTCCCGGCATGGCCGAGCTTATCCGCCCGGGAGAGAGGGACGAGGACCGCCACGATCGGACCAGGCTAGTTCCCTGGGTGGACTTTGGACGGATCGATTCGGCCAAGGTGCTGGTGGTCGGCGCGGGAGCCCTGGGGAACGAGGCGGTAAAGGACCTCGCGCTATTCGGTTTCCACCACCTGGACGTCCTGGACATGGATTCGGTGGTACGTTCCAACCTCAGCCGCTGCGTTCTGTTCCGGGAAGGCGACCAATCGTCCGGGAAAGGGAAGGCCTCATTGGTCGCGGAAAGGGCCAGGGAGCTTGACCCGGAGCTCCAGGTCACGGCCATCGAGGGCAGGGTGCAATCCTTGGGGCCGGAGGAGATGAAAAGGTATGATATCATATTGGGTTGCCTGGACAACGTGACGGCCAGGCTGCATATGAACGCCAACGCGTATCACGCCCGCGTTCCCTACGTGGACGGCGGCACGGACGGGTTCCGCGGGAGGGTGCAGGCAGTGGTGCCGCCGATGACGCCCTGTCTGCAATGCGGCATGAACCGCAGTCATTTCAGGATCTTGGAGCGCCGTTTCAGCTGCACCGGCCAGGATACCGTGTTCTACCAGCCGAAAAGGGCGGCGGAGATAACCACCACTAGCATCATCGCCGCCGTCCAGGTGCGGGAGGCGGTGAAGATACTTTCCGGCCGGCCGGCGATATCCCATGTCATGCACTACGACGGAGTGGCGGGGACCAGCGAGGTCTTGGCCTTGGACATCGACCCAGGCTGTCCAAATCACGCCCTCGCCAAATTATCATAATGCTAACTCTAATGGAAAGGATTATACCTCCTTCCCAGGGATTGACCGGGGCGATAAAATGGTGGTCAGGGTCAGGGTCAGGAACGCGGAGACCGGCGCCACGGTCGACATGGAGCTGGAAATGGAGAACACCGTGGAGGAGATCATCGAAGGCGTCTCCGCCTATTGGGAGAAGGACCCGGGCGCCTATGTCATTCGAAAGGGCCGCCGCCTGCTGAGGGGGCAGCAGAAGGTCCAGGAGCTGGAGATCCAAGCCAACGAGGAGCTGGAGCTGATCCCCGACCCCGAGGGCGGGAACCGATGACCCTGCCCCTGGAGATACTTCACATCAGGTTAAGGAACGAGCTGGAAGCTTGCCGTAACAACCTTCCCAAGGACTTCGATTACAGCGAGGAGCACCTTACGACCTTCCCGTTAAAGGTGGAGGTGGCCATGGAAGGCATTCCCGGGCCGGTCATGGAGAACGGCAAGCTCGGTTACCGCTACAGCCACCGGCTGGAGCTGATCATCGGCCGGGAGTATCCCTTCGAGAAGCCGCTGGTGATCTGGAGGACTCCCATATTCCATCCCAACATCATGATGCCCGAGGATGGCGGCCACGTGTGCATAAAACTGCTATCGGAGTGGTCCTTCAATTCCACGCTGTCAAATTTCATCAAGGGGCTGGAATCGCTTCTGATCTCTCCGAACGGGAACAGCCCCTTCGGCACCGACACCTGCACCGCCGCTGCCCAGTACTTCAATTCGGCGCCTCGCCGCACTCCGCCTGTGATAATCGTCCCCGCCCCCAAGGTGGTGCGCAGATGAAGGGCGCGCCGGTCATCCTGGGCGGGAAGGACCTGGAGGTGGAGGAGATGCTCCCCCCGGCGTTGGAACGGACGCTGCCCCACAAGTGGCTGCCCAAGGAGGCCTTGCCGCTGTACGCCGACCGGAGCGGGGCGGAGATGTACCTGTTCAAGACCGCCGAAGAGAAGGTTCGCAACCACGCCCTATCCCAGGTCAAGGAGGGACTGGAGGTGATGGGCTTCCTCTTGGGGGAGGTTTTCACCCATCAGGGAGCGGAGTATACCGTGGTGCGGGATGTGGCCACCACCAACCTGGAGGCGACCTCGGTCAGCGTGAGGTTCGACCCCGAGGGCTTCGAATCGCTGTTCGCCTCCCTGGAGTGCGCCCGCTTCCGATATGTGCTGGTGGGCTGGTACCATTCCCATCCCGGGCATGGCTGCTTCCTCTCCTCTACCGACGTATCGACCCAGAAAGGTATGTTCGACAGGCCTTACCACACCGCCCTGGTGGTCGATCCGTTCCGCAAGGAGATGGACGCCTTCTGCCTTACCAACGGGGAGGTCCGCCGCCGGAAGTACCTGGTGTACTGGGACGAGTTCCAGAATCCCTACTACGGGGAGAGCGTCCGGCCCAAGAAGATAAGAATGTGATCAGACCCAGATGGCGTGCCTGCGTCTCAGGGAGGCCTCGTCCTGGTTCAGCTTGGCCATGAGCAGCGGCACCATGGAGTCCATCATGACCATGCTGGACGCCTCGAATATAGTTCCCAGCGGAGCGTTCCTCTTCTTCTGTTCGTCCCTGGGCTGCACCAGTTCCATGACCATGTTGCTGGCGATGCCTAGCTTGGAATGGGCGCTGCCGGTGATGCTGATGACCACCGCCCCCAGTCGGCGGACTATGTTGGCGGTCTGCACCGCGGACATGGTCTCCCCGGTATTGGAAATGATGAGAACCACATGCCCCTTCTCCACGATCGGGGTCGTCGTGTCCCCCACGAAATGAACGTTGAGGCCTATCTGGACCAGGCGGGCGGCGAAGGCCTCCCCGACCAATCCGGAGCGGCCGACCCCGTAGATGAATATCTTGGGGGCGGTGGCCAGGGTGGTCACGATGTCATCTATGGTCGATTCGTCCACCCTTTCGATGGTCCGCCTGACCTCCTCAAGAATGTAGGCGGTGGTCTCCTTCAATCCTCATCCTCGTCCTTGGCGCCCTTGCCCTTCTTGATCTTGATGTCCTTGGACACCCGCTTGGTCATCACCCTTTCGTAAATGACCTTCATGTACATGGCGTCGTGTTCCAGGAGCGGGGAGCTGGAAATGACCGTGGCATTGAAATTGGCGTCGGCCAAGTATTCAGCCATCGGCTCGAAGCGCAGATCTCCCTTCTTGATCGGGGTGACCCTCCGCTCGTTCCCGCCCTCGTGCTCCACGCCCGAGAAGTGAGTGTAATGCAGGTCGCCCACGTAGCTGCTGACCTTGTCGAATACATCGGCGAAATCTTCCGGTTCGCGGAGCATGCCGTTGTTGCGCGCGTGAAGGTGGGCGAAGTTGACCACCGGTGTCAGGCGGTCGAACTTGTCGCAGAGATCGATGATCTCGTCCAGGCCTCCGAAGACCTCCTTGCGTCCGGAGGTCTCCAGTCCCAGTCGGGGAGTGAGCTTGTTCTTCTCCCACCAGGTGACGATCTCCTCCAGGCGGTCAGAGATGTTCTCCGCGGCCTCGCGTCGGCTGATGTTGCCGTAAAGGCCCATGTGAGTGACGACCATGTTGCCGCCCATCTCCTGGGTCATGAGCCCGGCCCAGCGGATGGAGTCCATGCTCTTCTTGGTGAGGTCGCCCTCCCCGGCCAGGTCAATGTAGTAAGGAGTGTGCATGGAAAGGGCCACGTCGAGCTCGCTCCCCATCTGGCCGAGCTTCTGCAGCTCGTCGTAGTTGTGAGCGAGGCCGGAGGAGAGGCTGATCAGAACGTCGTCCTCCTTGATCTTCTCATCAAGGTTGGTGATCTGGACCTCTTTCTTCCCCTTCTTGCGGTGGATCTCCACCACCAGGTCGCTCTCCAGCTGGCGAGGCGTCAGGCCGACCTCCTCGTCATCGGGGGAACGGGACATCACGTTCACCCGGACCATCTGCACCTCCATGGCATTGAGGCCGAGACCGTGAACGTCCTCGATGCCGTCCTTCAAAGTGCGACCCTTACAAGAAAGCGGAATACCAGCTGGACCAAAGCGAATCATCTATAACCCCGAGCAAACTAAACCATATGTCCAATGACATATATAAGGGCTATCAAAAATTAATTTAAAAGCGTTAATATTATAGGGAGCATCGTTCAATCACCGTTGCGGCAAAGGCCGGGATCCACAGGTCGCATGGATGAATATCCGGACCGCTAATTTCCCGGGCCAGCAGTTGGGAGATGGCCTGTGCCCAAGCCTCGCTTGGATGGCAAAGGTATTTAATACCCCTCCATATTAGAGGGGCTTACCAATGTCGGGAGAGTCAGAACATGACACATGCAAAGACTGACCCCAACCTCCTGGAGCTGATCTCCGCCCTGAAGGCGGAGTCGAGGTCCAGCGGAGTGGGGATCTGGCGAGACATTGCTCTAAGATTGGAAAAGGCCAAGGCCAATTGGGCCGAGGTCAATCTGAGCAAGCTTGAGCGATACGCCTCCGAGGGCGACGTCATAGTCGTACCGGGAAAGGTGTTGGGGTCTGGAGCGATCAGCAAGAAAGTGACCGTAGCCGCCTACGGGTTCTCCGAGTCCGCCAAGATGAAGATCGAGGCCGCCGGGGGCAAGAACCTGACCATCATGGAACTGGTCAAGGAGATGCCCCAGGGGACCGGCGTGAAGATAATGAGGTGAGCAGATGGTCGCTGTAATAGACGCTGAGAACCACATCGCAGGAAGGCTTGCTACCGTTGTAGCCAAGAGGCTTCTGAAGGGCGAAGAGATCGTTATCGTCAACGCCGAGAAGATCATCATCACCGGGGAGCGCGACTCCGTGCTCGCCGCTTACAAGCAGAAGAAGGACCTAGGGAACGTGAAGAGCGGACCGTTCTTCCCCCGCCGCGCCGACCTCATCATGAAGAGGACCGTGCGGGGAATGCTGCCTTGGCAGACCACCTCCGGCAGGGAGGCCTACAGGAGGCTGAAGGTCTACGTGGGCGTTCCGAAGGAGTTCGTCGACGCTCAGAAGGAGAAGGTCGACGTGGCGATAAAGACCGGGCTGACCCAATACGTCACGCTCAGTCAGATAGCTGAGTTCCTGGGCTCGAGGGTGAAGTGATATGTCCGAAGTTGTCAATACCAGTGGAAAGAGGAAGACGGCGGTGGCCCGCGCGGTGGCCCGCGAGGGTACCGGCAAGGTGCGCATCAACAGCGTGCCCCTGGACATCGTCACCCCGGAACTCGCCAGGCTCAAAATGGCCGAGCCTTTGACCTTGGTGCCGGAGAAGGCCGCCAAGATCGACATCGACGTCAGCGTGGCCGGCGGAGGAGTGATGGGACAGGCGGAAGCCACCCGCACCGCCATCGCCAAGGCCATCGTGGAGTACTACAAGGATGAGGAGATGGAGCTGGCCTTCAAGCACTTTGACAGGTCCCTGCTGATCAGCGACATCCGCCGCAAGCTCCCGAAGAAGCCGCTGGGTCGTGGTGCCAGGAAGAAGAGGCAGAAATCGTACAGGTGAGCAGAAATGATAATACCGGTAAGATGTTTCACGTGCGGCAAGGTGGTGGGAAGCTCCTACCAGACCTTCGTCAAGAGGGTGCAGATGGGGGAGGACCCCCAGGAAGTGCTGGACGATCTGGACATCAAACGGTACTGCTGCCGCCGTATGATAATCTCCCACTCGGACCTGCTCGGCGAGCTGATCCCCCTGGGTTAAACCTCTTATTCACCCCTTTACAAAACGGGTCTGTGGGGTAGCTTGGAATCCTTCCTGCTTGGGGTGCAGGTGACTCCGATTCAAATTCGGACAGACCCACCAATTCCTCTCATATTTCAACTGATGGAGAAATCGCTTTGTCGTACCTGGACGACGCAAGATCATATCTCAGCCTAGGGCGCAAGGAGGCGCCAGGTCTATTATTCTGCCTTCTGGTGGCCATAGTCAGTTACCTCCTCACGCGGGGAACGGTCCTGGATGGCGGGCCTCGATTACTGGACCCTGGTCTTTTTTCCGATAACCCCGCCTTCTCCGTCCTATTCAAGGTCGGCCCCATCGTGCTGGCGCTGCTCATCGGCTTGATGGTGAACTTCTCCCCGCTCAGCCCCGGTGGCGCTTACTCCGGACGATACCT